>JBGOTH010000255.1:0-5161 GCA_041476345.1 Methylomirabilia bacterium | reverse complement strand
GGCGGCCCGCACCGCGTGCGCTTCCGCGTCGCCCGGCGCCGCGGCCACCGCCCAGTCGATGAGGTGGCCGGCGAGACGAAGATCGCCCTGCTGCGTGAGATCGCGCGCGCGCGCGACAAGCGCCACCACGCCGCCCGCGAGCCCGGCGACTTCCCGCGCGATCGACGCGTGCGGCGCCGGCTGCAGATGCGCCGCGATCCCGTCCCACCAGCCACCGTAGAGCCGCCAGATGTTCCGCACCACGTATTCCGGATCGTCGTACACGGCATGGAGATAGGGACGATCCACGAGATGCGCGGGCGGGCGCACGTCGCTCAGGATCTGCTCGAGCGTGGCGCCCGCGTTCATGCGGGCCACCGTCTGCTCGACGAGGCTTTCCAGCCACTCCGCGGTGTCATCCAGCGCCTGTCGCACGCGCGCGGCGCCGAAGATCGGCACCCCGTGACCCGGCACGAGAATCTCGGGTCCGCGCGTCGTCATCGCGCGCAGCGCCGCCGCCCATTCCGCCGCGTAGCGCTGCACCTTCTGCGGGTTGCCCGCGTTCGGCGAGACCCAGATGAAGAGATCCCCGGTGAACAGCACGCGGTGCGCCGGCCACCAGACCCACGTGTGATCGTCGGTCTCGCCGCGCCCGTGCGCGAGCTCGAGCGTGATCCCGCCTGCCTCGAAGCGGAGCGTGTCGTCGTAGACCGTGTCCGGGTAGTCGTATTGGCGAGGCCACGTGGCCGGAATCGAGAACTGGCGTGCGTTGATCTGCGCGTTCCAGTCGGCCGTGGCCGTGTAGCGGTCGAAGCGCGCGGCGACGGCGCGATGGCCGACGATCGTCGGGCGCGTCCACCCACGGGTCGACGCCTCTTCAAGGAAGGGCGGCATGCCGCACGCGTGGTCCGCGTGACCGTGCGTGTAGATGGCGGCGTGGAGCGGCGCGGGGTCGATCGCGCGCACCGCCGCGAACGTCTTGTCGCGCGCGCGGTAGTTGCTCGTGTCGACCAGCACGAGCCCGGCGCCCGTGCGCAGCACGGAGACGTTCGCGAACGCATGGAGGAAGTGGAGGCCGGGCGCGATCTCTTCCGCGAGGCCGGTGGGCTTCCACAGGTCGCGCGGATCGATGACGCCGTTCCAGAACTGCTCCGCGAGCTCGCGTATGGCGCCCATGCCGCGCGATTGTAGCGCGCCCCTCGCCCGGACGGCGGACACCAGGGCTACGGCCCGCGAGCTGTAGCCCCGGCGTCCGCCGTCAGGCGAGCGGCGTGTTCACCACCGCGAGCGTGCCGCCCCCTTCCACGTAGCGGACCTCGCGCACGCCGAGCAGTTTGCGCAGCTGATCGTCGGCGACGCGCATCGGCCCCGGGGACGGCGCGCCGCCCGGCGCCGGCTGCGGAAACGCGGTCGACATCGCGGAGTGGAAGTTGATGTTCCCTTCCACCTTGTGGATCACCTGGTGGATGTGACCGTTCAGCGCGGTGACGGAGCCGAAGCGCTTCAGGTAGCCCAGCGCCTGGGCGCCGTCGCCCGTGGCCCAGCCCCATTGCGGGTACACGGCCCACAGGGGCACGTGCGAATAGACGACGATCGGCGTGCTCGCGCCGAGGGGCGCCAGGTCCTTCTCCAGCCACTCGAGCTGCTCGCGACCGAGATTGCCGAGACCGTCGGCCTTGTACTGGAGCACGTTGACGAGCCCGACGAAGTGGACGCCGCGGTATTCGAAGCTGCGCCAACCCCGGCCCCCAACGGTGCCGGTGGCGAAGCGCTCGAGATACTCCTTGCCGCCGTCGCCGAAGACGTCGTGCTCGCCCGGGATGAAGAACATGCGCTCGGTGCGCACGCCCTTGAGCGCTTCGTTCACCGTGTCGAAGGCGCCCGCCTTCTGCGTGTGCGACAGATCGCCCGTGTGCAGCACGAACGCCGGCGGCTCTGGCAGCGCGTTGATGCGTGCGATCGCCTCCGCGAGCGTGGCGATTGAATCGCGATTCGCGGGCCCGTTGAAGCCGATGTGCGTGTCGCTGATCTGCGCGAAGCTGAACGAGCCGGCAGCGCTCGTGCTGGATGAGGCCATGGTGCACGACGACAGCACGCCGCCCGTCACCGTCCACAGGACACCCGTTCCCGCCCACGCCATGCACTGCATGAAACCGCGGCGATTCACTTCCATGGAGTTCTCCTTTGTCGAGCTCATTCGACGGTGATGGTGGCCTTCATGAGGGGATGGAGCGCGCAGAAGTACGCGTACGTCCCCGGTTCCGAGAATGTGTGGGTGAACGTTTGCTCCGGCTCGATCGCGGCCGACGCGAAGAGTCCGTTCGCGGACGTGACGGTGTGCGTGTCCTCGTCGTGATTCACCCACGTCACGGTGGTGCCCTTCGGTACGGTGACGGCCGGCGGGAGATACTTGTGGTGCAGGATGTCGAGCGGCTGCGGCGTCGCCGCCGTGGCCGCCCACGCGGCGGCCGAGATCAGCCCTACGCCGAGTGCGACGATCGATCGAAGTTTCATGATGGTTTCTCTCCTCACCCCTGCGAACGCGTGAAGGAGCCCTTCGTTCCCATGGAACGAATCGAGGCCTCGCACGTTGCGAAGGGAGAAACGGGTACGATCCAGGGGCCATGACGGAGATCGGGAGCGAGGCGCTGGCCTACGCCGACGCGCTACACAACCTGGCGCGCTACCTCACGGGCAGCGCCGTGGAGGCCGAGGATCTCGTGCAGGAGACGTACACCCGCGCCTTGAAAGGGGCGGCGGGCTTCACGCCGGGAACGAACCTCAAGGCGTGGCTCTTCCGGATCCTCCGCAACACGTTCGTCGACCTGTACCGGCGGCAGCGGAACGATCCGACGATCGGCGGGCTCGACACGGTCGATCCCGGTGTGCACGCTACGGTCGACGAGGGCCAGTTGGATAAGCTCGTCGCCGAAGACATCGAGCGGGCGATGCTGAGCCTGTCGGAGAACGCGCGGACCGTGATCCTGCTGGACCTGGAAGGGCTGACGGAAGTGGAGGTCGCGGCCGTGGTCGGCTGCGCGGTCGGCACCGTGAAATCGCGCCTGGCGCGCGCCCGCGCGGCGCTGCGTGTCCGCCTGAGCGACTATGCGAGATGACGACATGAACGACGACGACCTGACCGAGCTGCTCGCGCAGCGGCTGCCGCAACATCCGGCGCCGCTCGCGCTGAAGCGTCGCCTGGCGGTGTTGATTCGCAATTGGGGGACTCCGGGCGCCCTCCAAGCTCCCCACGCGCCGCACACGCCCCGAGCGTGGCGGCGCCCCGCGTTCGCGATTCCGGCGCTCGCCGCCGCCGTGCTGCTCGTCGTCGGGCCGCTCGCTTACGACCGCGCGTTCATCGCCCCCGCTCGCGCCACGAATCGCTTGTTCGGGGAAGCCGTGGCCGACCACATGCGTGTGCTCCAGAATCCGCTCGGCATCGAGAGCAGTGGGCAGCACGAGGTCAAGCCGTGGTTCACGGGCAAGCTCGACTTCGCACCGGCGGTGGCGTTCATGGGCGACGATGAATTCCCGCTGCGCGGTGGATCCGTGGGGTTCTACCTCGACCGGCCGGCCGCCGTCCTCGTCTACGGCCGCCGACGGCACACGATCTCGCTCCTGGTCTTTCGTGCGGACGGGCTGGCGCTGCCCGCGCGGCCGGCACCTCGAACGCAGCGCGGCTTCAACGTCGTGCTGTGGCGCGCGGACGATCTCGGCTACGCGCTCGTCTCCGACGTCGACCGCGCCGACTTGCAAGCGCTGGCCGTGAAGCTCAATCCGTGAGCGATCGGTAGGTCTCGACCTCGGTCAGCCATCGGTTTCTTCTCCTTGCGCGACCGTGCGTGCCGCGTTGTGGTACGCGCGGCGCAGCCAGCGCAGCGCCTGTGACACGTCCTCCGGCGTCTCCACGTTCATTTCGATCCACCCACGCGCCGCGAAGCGACGATGCGGCCGCGGCCCCTCGTCCCGCAGCGCGCGCGTCTGGTCGGCGGGGCTGAGCCTGATCCAGAGGTCGTGCTCCTTTTCTCGCAACGGAAAACAGGCGAAGAGCTGCTCGCCCGTGAAGTAGCCCCACCGCCCGAACATCGGCGTGATGCGTACACCGTCCCAGCGGCCGAGTGCTTCGTTCAGACGTCCGCTCGCGCCGATCCCGCCGCGCTCGAGCGTACGGCGGACCTTCCGCCCGCGGCCGAGACCACGGAAGCGTCGGGGCGCCGGCGCCACCTACGGCCAGACCTGCGTGTAGGCGAGGCGCTGGCGCTCGCTCATCGGGAAGTGCGCGTCGTACTCCGCGCGCAGCGTCTTCATGTGGTCCGAGGCGATGAAGCGGCGGTACGTCACCTCGTCCTGCACCTCGTACACCGCCATGTACTGGTGCCGGTCGTCGCCGTCGATCAGCTTGTACCGATGCGCACTGACCATCCCCGGGAATTGCAGGGCCTGCGAGCAATGTTCCTCGTTGTACCACTTGTTGAACGCGGCTTCCTTGTCAGGGGGAATCGTCGCCTTGACGATGAAGAGCACGGTCGACATTGCACGGTCCTCCAAAGCGAACAGGTGTGCAGCATTCTGCCACGGCTTGGATTCTTCCAGGCTAGGCCAACCCGTAGCGGACGCGGCGGTTGTGCCGCCCCTTGTTGTCGATCTTCAGAATGCGGACGGCGCGCGATTGCCCGGTGGACGCGAGATGCGTGCCGCCGCACGCCTGGCGATCGAGCCCGACGATCTCGACGATCCGGATCATCCCGTCCGGTGACGGCGGCGGCGCCACCGAGCGGCTCCGCAACAATCCGGCCGTGCGCTCCGCCTCCTCGCGCGGGATCCACGCGTCCCGCACCGGCAGATCCTGGCGAATCACGTCGTTCATCGCCGCCTCGAGCGCGCGCAAGCGGTCGTTGTCGACGTCCGGCAGATCGAAATCGCAGCGCGCGGTCCCATCGTCACCAAGCTGCGCGCCCGTCAACAGCGCGCCGTCGAACTGCTGGTAGACGAGCGCGTTCAACACGTGCGCGTCGGTGTGCAGCTGCGCCTGGAGCGCGCGGAACTCCGGGTCGACGGTGACCCGGACCGTGCCACCGGGCTCGATCGGATCAGCCAGCAAATGCCAGGTGCGCCCGTCGGCCGTCTCGAATCCGGTCACCCGGGCTTCTCCGTTCGCCCAGGCGATGACGCCGCGATCGGC
>JBGOTH010000254.1:0-5162 GCA_041476345.1 Methylomirabilia bacterium | reverse complement strand
TCGCAAGTGGACTGAAGAACTTCTTCTCTCTGTATCAGGCCCTTGCCGACACCTGGCAGATGTTCGATAACTCGGCGGCCGACGGTCCTCGTCGCGACGGGTCGGGCCGGTCAGCCGCCAACCGTTCTCGACGCCGCAACGTGGGCCGACCTTCAGGAGGGGCAACGATGACCACATCGCGAGATTCCGAACCGACGCCGCTCGATCGGGTCGAGGACCTGCCGCGAATCCTGCAGGCCATGACCGAGGCCGTGCGCGAGGCGTTGCTCCGCCACAAGCGGCTCGGGAACCCGGTCGCGGTGTGGCGCGAAGGTCGCGTCGTGTGGCTCCAACCCGAAGAAATCCCGGGAGACTGATGGGATGGCGATCACCAACCACGAGGTGGAGGCGGAGATCCCTTCCGGTGCACCGGACCAGGTCGTGCGCACCGTCACCGAGAACAGTCGGACGCTGAAGTTCACCAGCCAGGGATTCGAGACGGAATAGGCGACAACATCCCGGCCCGTCCGCCCCTGTTTCTCTACGCCCCGGTCGGGTCGCTCGCGTGCGAGCGGCGCACGCGAGCCTGCACGTCGCGCACGACATCGTGGTCGAGCTCGATCTCGAGCTCGTGCTGTTCCACGTCCCAGCCCTGAATCGTCGCGATCCACGGAAGGCGGCGGCTCCGGCGCGGCACCACGCGGCGGCCCCGGAAGCTCAGCGTGCGCCGGTCGGGCGCGTGGAGGTGCTCGGACTCCTCGGGCTCGCCGCCGGTGATCTGCAGTAGTTGCTCGCGCGTCGTCTGGCCGGGCACGATCCGCGC
Source organism: Methylomirabilia bacterium (assembly GCA_041476345.1). Lineage (GTDB taxonomy): Bacteria > Methylomirabilota > Methylomirabilia > Rokubacteriales > CSP1-6 > VGLJ01. The sequence goes on along the minus strand of JBGOTH010000254.1, from coordinate 4,360 downwards.
GAACGCCTCCCGTGAGAGCAGCACGCCGGTCTCCCGCTGGGGCCCCGAATTCGCCGCGGGCCCGATGTGGACGCGGGACATGAACGTCTTCCCGATGCGGGTCGCCGCCGCCTGGAGCGGCGGGCGCACGATGTTGCCGAGCACGAAGAAGAGGAAGGGGATCAGGACCGGCGCCCACGACTGGAGGCCGGTGAAGTATCCGAACTGCACGGTGAGCGTTTGCGGGACGATGCCTTCCGACGCATCGAGGAAGCGCGAGATCACTTCCGTGTTCTCGAGCGTCTCGTGGCGGCGGCGCGTCGCGGAGCCCGGCGAGATCTCGTCGACCTTCAGACGATCGGCCGCGGGAAAGAGCATGACGAGCTGCGACGGGTCGTCGGTGAGCCGGAGCACGCGGTCGCGATTCTCGAAGTAGAGCGGAAACAGGGCACGCGAGCGGACGTCGTTGAACCCCAGCTCGAAGCGGTAGCGCTTGCCCAGGAACGTCGATTCCAGCCACGTCGCGGGCTTGGGCTTGAGGAGCCCGCGCGCCTGGAAGCGCAGGTTCATGAGCCACGCGCGATTCGTCATCTTCGGGTGCCATGCGATGCGGATCTCGCTGGCGGGCGCGGTCATCCCGAGCACGCCGCCCTGCCGCACGAAGGTCACGAACGGAGCCCCGGCCGCGATGTGCTCGGGCGGCGCCTCGGTCTCGAGCTGGTAGGCGGAATGCGCGTAGAGGCCGACGCGCCCGTCCTCGATCACGCTGAGGCCGCGGTCCTCGACGTACTTGTTGAGCTTGGGATCCCCTTTGCCGGCCTTCGGATCGGCCACGATCTCGCCGGGCCACAGGAAGAAGATCGTCTGCTCGAGATCGCCGGCACTTCGATGGATCGGTACGTTGAGCGTCCACAGCACGTCGATGGTCACGAGGCCGAGCGCGAGCGGCGTGACCGTGGCCCGCACGAAGATGGGCCCGACCGTGAGCTCGGGATTGGCACGCGAGCCGAGGAACAACTGGGCGTGCGCCGCGCACGCCGTGCCTGCGACGACGAGCGCGGCGAGGACGCTTGCGCGGACGATGGAGATCAGACGCGCACCGGCGTGAACTCGGTGGTGTAGTGCTCGTCGAGCGGCAGCCGCTTGGTCAGGACTTTTTCCTCGAGCAGCGTGTCCTGCATCGCCTTGAACGCGTCCACGCTGAAGCGGCCGTCGTCGGAGAAGAGCGGACCCGTGACTTTCGCGTGGGTGAAGAGGATCTCGTCCACCGTCCATCCCATGCGCTTCGACACGACTTCGGCGGTGTCCTTCGGGTTCGTTTTCATCATCTTGATGGCGCCGAAGATCCCGCGCTGGGCTTTCCTGATGGTGTCGGCGTGCTTCTTGATCGACTCCTCGGTCGCGTACTGGTTGAGGCTGATCCACTTGGGCGCCACCTGGTCGAGGCGCATCAGGATCTTCGACTTCTTCTGCCGCTCGAAGACCGCGCCGCCGTCGCCCCAGACGAACCCGGCCGTCTCTTTGCGGCTGAGCGCGGCGAACTGCGCGTCGAGACCTCCGAGGGGCACGACCTGCACGTCCTTGTCCGGGTTCCAGCCCTGCTGCTTGGCGACCATGCGCGCGAAGAGCCACGTGGTGGAGCCCGGCGCCGTCACGCCGATCGCCTTGCCCTTGAGATCCGCGACGGAGTTGACGTCGAGCGAGACGTTCAGCGTGAAGTCGTTGCCGTCGACGTGCGAGGCGATCATCTTCACGGGAGCGCCCCGCTCGCGGAACACGAGCACGTCGGTGGCGCCGCTGATCCCGATCAGCACCTCGCCGCTCAGCACGCCTTTCGAGAGGTCGGGACCGCCGCGGAACGGCACGAACTCGACGGCGAGCCCCTGCGCCTTGAAGAGGCCCTTCTCGATGGCGACGACGAGGGGACCGGCCAGGCCGTAGTCGCCGAGCACGGCGGTGCCGATCTTGATGGCGCTCTGCGCCCGCACGATGGCGGGTGCGAGCGGACTCGCGCTCACCGCGGCTGCAGCGGTCGTGAGAAGGAATCTGCGACGAGTCACGTGCGTCATTGAGACGGTCTCCCCGCTTGACATCATGGTGGAGCGCGAGTGATGGTACAACCCCGTGATTGCCAACGCCAATCGGCGTGTCGACGCATGACTGAGGTTCCCGTCACGTACGCCGTGTCGGATGGTGTGGCGACGCTCACCCTCAACCGTCCCCGGGTCCTGAACGCGCTGGATGTCCCGCTCGTCGCGTCGCTCGCCGAGCACGCCGAGCAGGCGGCCACCGATCCCGGTGTCGTCGCCGTCGTGGTGCGGGGTGCGGGGCGCGCCTTCTGCTCCGGGCTCGATCGCACCGCGATGGCCGCGGGCGCGCTCGGTCCCGCGTTCCACCGCCACTGGATCCGCGCGCTCAACTGCCTCGAAGACATGCCGAAGGTTGCGGTCGCCGTGCTCCACGGCTATTCGATCGGGGGCGGACTCCAGCTCGGGCTCGCCTGCGATCTGCGGCTCGCCGCCGACACCGCGGTGATCGGGCTCGGCGCGTCCGAGCACGGCATCATCGCGGACAGCGGGGTGCTACGTCTGGCACGCACCATCGGTCTCGGGCGCGCGAAGGAGCTCGCGCTGCTGAACGACCACTTCACGCCCGCCGAGTCGCAGGCGATCGGCCTCGTCAACTGGGTGTGCGGCGAGTTGGAGATCGACGCGCGGCTCGCCAAGGTGTTGCAGCGGGTGAAGGAGATGGCGCCGACCGCCACCGCGCACACGAAGCGCTTCCTGCACGAGTCGTTTCACCGCGACCCGCGCACGATGATCGAGGACCTCATGAGCTCCCACGAGGCGTGTTGGGCGAGCGGCGAGGCGGACGAAGCCAACCGCGCGTGGGAAGAGGGCCGGCCCGCGCGCTTCTATCCTCCGCCCACCCGCCGATCGTGACCGGCGACGTCATTCTGGAGACGGAGGGGCTGACGAAGGAGTTTCGCGGCTTCATCGCCGTGAAGGACGTCACGCTGAAGGTGCGGCGCGGCACCATCCACGCGCTCATCGGCCCCAACGGAGCGGGCAAGACCACCTGTTTCAACCTCCTGACCAAGTTCCTGACGCCGTCGCGCGGCCGCATCAGCTACAACGGTCGCGAGATCACGAACCTTCGCCCGGCGGATGTGGCGCGCCTCGGCATCGCGCGGTCGTTCCAGATCTCCGCGGTGTTTCCGCACCTCACCGTGCTCGAGAACGTTCGCATCGCGTTGCAGCGCCGGCGGGGCATGTCGTTCGATTTCTGGCGATCGGAGCGCGTGCTGGACGACTATCGACCCCGCGCCCTGGAGCTCATCGAGGCGGTGGGATTGAGCGATGCCGTCGCCACGCCGGCGGTCGAGCTGCCATACGGCCGCAAGCGCGCGCTCGAGATCGCGACCACGCTGGCGCTCGATCCCGAGATGATGCTGCTCGACGAGCCGACCGCGGGCATGGGTCACGAGGACGTGGACCGGATCGCCGCGCTGATCAAGAAGGTGGCCGCCAACCGCACGGTGTTGATCGTCGAGCACAACCTGAGCGTGGTGGAGAACCTGTGCTCGACCATCACCGTGCTCGCCCGCGGCGAGGTGCTCGCCGAAGGCGACTACGCGACGGTCTCCCGCAATCCGCTCGTCGTCGAGGCGTACATGGGCTCCGGCCATGCCTGAGCCGCTCCTCGCCGTCCGCGATCTTCACGCGTGGTACGGCGAGTCGCACGTGCTGCACGGCGTCGACTTCGACGTGCGTCCCGGCGAGACCGTCACGCTGCTCGGCCGCAACGGGGCCGGCAAGACGACGACGCTGAAGTCGATCATGGGGATGGTCTCGCGGCGTCGTGGCTCCGTGAAATTCGAAGGCGCGGAGACGATCGGGCTCACGTCCAATCGCATCGCGCGCCTGGGGCTCGCGTTCTGTCCCGAGGAGCGCGGGATCTTCGCGAGCCTCAACGTCGAGGAGAACCTGCTCCTGCCGCCCGTGGTGCGTCCCGGCGGCATGGGGCTCGACGCGATCTTCGAGCTGTTCCCGAATCTGAAGGAGCGCCTCCGTAGTCAGGGCGCGAAGCTGTCCGGCGGCGAGCAGCAGATGCTGGCGATCGGGCGCATCCTGCGGACGGGCGCGCGCCTGCTCCTGCTCGACGAGCCGACGGAAGGGTTGGCGCCCGTTATCGTGCAGCAGATCGGCGCGACGGTGCGCCGGCTCAAGGCCGAAGGTTTCACCGTCCTGCTCGTGGAGCAGAACTTCCACTTCGCGGCCACGGTCGCCGACCGCCATTACGTCGTGGAACGCGGGCGCGTGGTGGACATGATCGAGAACCAGCATCTCGACGCATCGATGGACAAGCTGCACGAGTACCT
>JBGOTH010000253.1:0-5172 GCA_041476345.1 Methylomirabilia bacterium | reverse complement strand
CTAGCTCTTGATCCCCAGGAGCTTCATCGCGGTGCCGCCGAGCATCGCCACCTTGTCGGCGTCGCTGAACCCCGGCGTGTTCATGATGTGATCCACCGACGTCGACGTCCACGGAAACGGGTAGTCGGTGCCCATCACGATCTTGTCGACACCGGCCTCCGCCGCCAGGTGGCGCAGCGCCTCCGGCGTGAAGACGATCGTGTCGTAGTACATCTGCCGCACGTACTCCGTCGGCTTCTTCTTCAGCGTCCCGGTCATGCGCTTGGGAAAGGTGAGCTGCACCGCGTCCGAGCGCGCCGCGTACGACGGCAGGTAGCCGCCCCCGTGCGCCGCGCAGATCTTCAAGCCGGGGAACTTGTCGAGCGTGCCTTCGAAGATCAGGTGGGAGAGCGCGATCGTCGTCTCGAGCGGATTGCCGATCGTGTTCGTCAGGAGCCCGTTGCCGTTCAACCGGCTCGTGCTCTCCAGCTCCGCCGTCCCCTGGGGATGGATGAAGATCAGCGCGCCGAGCGCTTCCGCCTTCGCCCAGAACGGGTGAAACTTCGGATCGCTCAGCTCGAGGCCGTCGACGCTGCCGCCGAGGCCGCCCCCGCGCAGCCCGTATTTCTTCATACCCTCTTCGAGTTGTTGGGCCGCGAGATCCGGATGCTGCAGCGCCACCGTCGCGAAGGCGACGAGGCGGTCCGGGTGCGCGGCGCACAGCTCCGCGAGCTTCTCGTTCTGCATCGAGATCAGCTTCTGCGCCAGGTCGCGGTCCGCCGTGTACCAGTACGGGTTGATGCTGAGCGCCTCGACGTCGATGCCCTGCGCGTCCATGGCGGCGATGCGGTCGGACACGCGCGACTGCAGGAGGAGGTCCGCGTCGACCTTCAGCCCCATCAGCGCCATCGCCTCGGGGAACGCGCAGTGCGCGTGCACGTCGACGGTCTTGACGCGCTTGCCGTTCACGATGACGTCGCGCCGGCGTGTCTGGGGGGCGGCCGATCCGCCGCTGATCGGCGTGCAGGAGACGAACATCGCGTCACTCATCCGGGGCTCCTCCTTCGTTTGCGGTGCGCGCATTATGCCGCCGAACGCGAAATCCGGCCGTCCTGAAATTGATACACCAAGCGACCGTTGATTCGTACACCATGGCACGCTAGAGTGTCGAGCATGGGACGGACGAACATCGTGCTCGACGATCGGTTGATCAAGGAAGGGCTGCGGCGCTTCAAGTGCCGCTCGAAGCGCGAGCTCGTGCACATGGCGCTGACCGAGCTGCTGAAGAGTAGCCGCCGCCGCGATCTGCTGGCCCTTCGCGGCCAGGTGAAGTGGGAAGGGGACCTGGACGAAATGCGTCGTCTGCGGCCGTGATCGTGGTCGACAGCTCGGTGTGGATCGATTTCCTTGCCGCCCGCGGCACGGAGTTCGACCGCCACTTGACCGAGCTGGTCGAAGACGATGCCCCGATCGCGCTCGTCGACATCGTCTACGCGGAGGTCCTTCAGGGCATTCGTGACGAGGCCGTGTATCAACGGACGCGAGTGAGTTTGCGGGCGCATCCGATCCTGCGCCCGCGCGGCCTCGAAACCTTCGAGACCGCGGCGAATCTCTATCGGACGGCGCGACGCCGCGGGCTCACGATCCGGCGGAGCGTCGACTGCCTCATCGCGGCCACGTGCCTCGAAGCGGGGGCGGAGATCTTCCACAACGACCGCGACTTCGACACGCTCGCGCGCGTGTCGAACTTGATGATCTACCGCGCGGTGTGACCTAGCTGCACCGCGGCTTCGGCGCGTCGGGAGCCTTGCGCGGAACCAGCGTGCAGGCGAACGTCGCGGGCTGCGCGCGGTACTCGGTGAGCAGCTTCTCGAGGCGCTGGAGCGTTCGCTCGCGCTTGGCGAGCCCGATGCCGTAGATGGCGAGGTCGTTGACCAGGCGCGTGTAGAAAAAGTGTGGGGCGTCGCCGCCGCCATCGCGCGCAATGCATGGCGACGGCTTCTGGGCGACCTCGAGCTGCGGGCCGAAGGCGCGCACGAACTCCGCCAGCACCGGCTCGTCCCGCAGGTCGCGGGGGACTTCAGGAAAACGCGCGAGGAGGCCGTCGACCGTCATCGCCCCCGGTGCCGTGCGGTGTCTCGCTTCCAGATCGGGCGTCAGACGAATTTGCATGCAGTCGCCTCCGGGCACCAGTATAGCGGCATGATCGCCGTCGCGGACGTCGTCGTCATCGGCTCCGGCGCCTTCGGCGCGAGCGCGGCGTACCACCTCGCGAAGCTCGGCGTGAAGGTCGCGGTGCTCGAGCGCGCCGCGCTCGCCTCCCAGACGTCGCCACGCGCTGCCGGACTGACGAGCCAGGTGCGGGCGACGCCCGCGCTGACGAAGCTGGCGCAACGGGCCGTCGTGAAGCTCGCCGGCTTCACGGCGGAGACGGGTCAGCCGCTGCGCTTCACGCAGAGCGGCGCCCTGAAGATCGCGCGCACCGACCAGGACGCAGACCAGCTCGCGCGTGAGGTGAAGCGCGGTGCGGACGCCGGCGTGCCGATCGAGCTCGTCTCCGTGGCTGACGCGCGCCGGCGGCTGCCGATCCTGGGCGAGCGCGGCATCGTCGCCGTCACGTGGAGCCCGACCGACTGCAACGTGGAGCCGTCGGAGCTGCCGATCGGGTACTGCCGCGCCGCGGAAAAGCTCGGCGCCGTGCTGCTGCCGCACACACCAGCCATCGGCTTCGAGATCGGCCCGGACGGTGTGGAAGGCGTGCACACGCCGGAAGGAACGATCGCGACGGGCACCGTCGTCGACGCGGCCGGCGCGTGGGCGCGGCTCATCGCCACGGAGCTGGGTGGATCGCTCCCCGTGGTGCCGACCCGTCATCAGCTTCTGATCACCGAGCCGATCCCCGGCGTGACGGAGGATTTTCCGATCGCCCGCGTGATCGACGCGAACGTGTACGTGCGCCACGAGCGCGGCGGCCTGATGCTCGGCGGCTACGAGACCGATCCGCTGCAGATCGACGCGCTGCCCGACGACGTCGCGTCGCTGCCCCTGGACATCGAGGTGCTGTGGCGCCTCGCGCGAAGCGTGAGCGACCAGTTCCCGATCTTCCAGGATCCGACGATTCGCGTGGCCGAGCACCGCGGGGGAGTGCCGACGTTGTCGATGGACGACCGCTACGTCGCGGGGCCGCTCCCCGGCGTCCCCGGCGCGTGGGTGATGAGCGGCTGCTGTGTCGGCGGGCTCAGCGTCTCACCGGCGCTCGGCGAGGCGATCGCGCAATGGATCGTCGACGGCACGCCGACGCTCGACCTCTCCGAGATCTCTCCGGCGCGCTTCGCCGGACGCAGCGTCGACGAAGCCACGCTCCGTGCGCGATGCCGCCACGCGTACGCGACGCACTACCGTACGCCTTAGGCGGGACCCTCCGCCGCCGCGGCGGTCAGGTCGTCGAGGTGCGCGCAGCAATTCAGGAGCTCGACGCGCCACGGTGCGCGGTCTTCCAGGATCGTGACCGACGTGTTCTCCCAGCGCTGCGGCACGCCCTGACCCTCGGGGAGCGTGAGACAGCGGCCGGCGAGCGAGCGGCACACGAGGCCGTGCGTGACCACGGCGAGATGGCCGTCGGTCGCCACGGCCACGTCCTGAATGCGCGCCCACGCGCGATCGACGCGTGCATGGAACACGTCCCAGCTCTCGCCGTTGGGCGGCGCGTAGCCGAGATCGAACGGGTCGAAGCCGAGATCGTCGTACCGGGTGCCGCGGATGTCGCCGAAGTTCCGCTCGTGGAGCAGCGGCTCGAACTGGATCGCCAGCCCCGTCGCGTGCGCCACATGCTGCGCGGTCATCGCCGCCCGGGCCATGTCGCTCGACAGGATGCTGACGATGCCGACGTTCGCGAGGCGGCGCGCCAGCCGCTCGGCCTGTGCCTCGCCGCGCGGAGAGAGCGGAATGTGAGGGTGCTGAAGGATGCGCCCCGCGTTCCCCGGGGTCTCGGCGTGGCGGATCAGGTAGATAGCCATTGCGGGTACGATACCGCATGGAGCTCGACGACGTGACGCGCCGCCTCGAATAGCGTGCGCGATGCTCACCATCGGCGTGCAGACCTGGGGCACGGACGTGCGCGCGCTCGAGCGCTATTGGAAGACGGCCGACGACCTCGGGTACGCGCGCATCACCTACGGCGACGGTCTCGGCTCCTTCACGCACGATGGGTGGACGATGCTCGGCGCCCTCGCGGTGCTCACGCGGCGCGCGCGTATAGGCCCGGCGGTGACGTACGCGTTCGACGTTTCGACGCATCATCCCTCGTGGCTCGCCAAGCGCGCGGTCGCCGTCGATCATCTTTCCCGTGGACGCCTCGACCTGCGCATGGCGGTGGGCGCCGAGGACGCCGCCGCCACTCGGGCCTGGGCGGCTCACGGAATCCCCTATCCCGCGGCCGGCACGCGAATCGATGTGCTCGAAGAGAGCGTCCGCGCTATGCGCGGGCTCTGGCAGACGCGCGCCGGCTTCGCGCCGATACAACGTCCCGGCCCGCCGATCTGGATCGCCGCCATGGGGCCGCGGGCGCTCGCGCTGACCGCGCGATGCGCCGACGGGTGGGAGGCGTCGTACGTCTCGCCCGCTGACTTTGCGTCGCGATGGCAACAACTCTCGACGCTGCTTCGGTCCGTCGGGCGCGCGGTGGACACGTTTCCGCGCTCTATTGAGCTGGACGCGATCGTGACCGCGGATGGCGGACCGCTCGACGTTCTGATCGATCGGTTCCGCATCGCGCGGGGCATCGAGCGCGGACATCCGCTGCTCGATACAGTCCTCGCCGGCGCCGACCGGGCCCTCGCCGAACGGATCGCCCGTTACGAGAAGGCCGGCGCGACCGATCTGATGCTCGGCTTCGCCGATTTTCCTGCGACCGGCATGCTGGAAACGTTCGCGGCCGGCATGTTCGGCTAGACTTTGCGCACTCGAGGAGGAACGTCATGAAGCTCGGACTGAGCATCGGGTACTCGGGGGCGGAGCTGAAGCTGCCGGTGGAGAAGGTTTTGCTCGCGGAGAAGCTCGGCTTCGACTCCGTGTGGACGGCGGAGGCATACGGCTCGGACGCGATCACGCCGCTCGCGTACCTCGCGGCGCTCACGAAGCGGATTCGCCTCGGCACGGGCATCATGCAGCTCGCCGCGCGCCCGCCGGTCTCCG
>JBGOTH010000252.1:0-5172 GCA_041476345.1 Methylomirabilia bacterium | reverse complement strand
GTCAGGAGGAGCAGGATCGGACGGACGATCGCGTTGATCACGGCGAGAGCGAATCCGGCGATGAGTGCTGCGGTCACGGAGCGCACCGCGACGCCGGGCACCACGGACGCCGCGAGCAGGATCGCGGCGGCGTTGACGATCACCCGAATCAGAAAGCCCATGGGCCAGCTCGCCGTGTTGCGCCTCTCACGATGTCCATCGTATTCTCCGGCGTGGTGAAGCGCATCCTCCTCGTCGGCGCCCTGCTCGCCCTGGGCGGCTTCGCGACACTCCTCGTCGTCCCGCGCGGTCGCGCGCAGGTCGAGCTGACGCTCGAGCCGTCGATGAGCAAGGGCGCCGCCGGCAGCACCGTCACGATCGTCGAGTTCTCCGACTACCAGTGACCGTTCTGCAAGCGCGTCCAGCGGTCGCTGGACCAGGTGATGAAGGAGTACGACGGGCGTGTCCGTCTGGTCGTCAAGGACATGCCGCTGCCGTTTCATGAGCTCGCGCGGCCGGCGCACGAAGCCGCGCGCTGCGCGGGAGAAGCCGGCAAGTTCTGGCCGTACCACGACCGGCTCTTCCTGGAGCAGCCGGCATTCGAGCGCGTCGACCTCGTCGGCTACGCGGCCGATCTCGGCATCGACCGCACGAGCTTCACGCGCTGCCTCGACGAGCGCCGGTTCGCCGCCGCCGTGGAAGCGGACGTCTCGCAGGCCCGTGCCCTCGGCATCACCGGCACGCCCACGTTCCTCATCAACGGCCGCCAGGTCGTCGGCGCCCAGCCCATCGAGGCCTTCCGCTCGATGATCGACGACGCGCTCAAGGCGCCCTGATGGCGTTCGTCAGGGTCGCCGGGACCGAAGACATCGCGGTCGGACAGGGAGCCCTCATCGAGGTCGACGGCGTGACGCTCGCCGTGTTCAACGCCGGCGGCGGCCGCTTTCACGCAACGAGCCCGCTGTGTCCGCACGAGGACGGGCCGCTCGCAGAAGGGTGGATCGAGGGCGACGTCGTGGTGTGTCCGTGGCACGGCTTCGACTTCGAGCTCGGCACCGGTCAGTGCCGCGTCGACGACGAGCTCACGATCGCGGTTTACAAGCTGCGCGTCATGGGAAGCAGCATCGAGGTCGACCTGCCGTAAAGTCCAGGTTGTGCGAACACGCAGGTATTGATAGGTTGGATGCGGAGGTTTTCAACGAAACCTCACTCCTTCTGCGAGGTGACACTGTGGGTGATCGGGCGGTCAAGCACGTGAGGAAGTTCCTGGGGCAACGGTTGCGAGCGCTGCGCAAACAGCGCCTCTTGAGTCAGGAGCGGCTCGGACACCGGGCCGGGCTGAGCGGCAAGTTCATCGGCGAAGTGGAGCGAGGCGAGAAGTCGATCTCCATCGACAGCCTCTACCGGGTGTCGGTGGCGCTCGAGGTACCGCTCCGCGACCTCACCGATGTGCGGGCCGACAAGGAAAAGGCCGTCCCGAGCGAGGAAGCGGAGAAGATCTTCGCGCTCGTCACCGGGCGCCGGCGGCCCGAAGACGTCCGCAAGGCGTACGAGGTCCTGCGGGCGATGTTCGGGAAGGCTTCCTAGCGTCACCTCGTCGGGAAAGGCGTCCCGCGCATGACAACGGAACAGGTGTGGCTCGGCATCGGCCTGCTCGGCCAGGCCCTCTTCTCCGCGCGATTCATCGTGCAGTGGATCGCCTCCGAGCGCAGGCGGGAGAGCGTGATCCCGCGGCAGTTTTGGTACTTCTCGCTGGGCGGCGGGCTCACGCTGCTGCTCTACGCGATGTACCGGCGGGATCCCGTGTTCATCCTCGGTCAGGGCGCGGGCCTCTTCGTCTATGCGCGCAACCTCTACTTCATCCACAAGCGAGGAGCGTAGAATGCGGCCATGTCGAGCACCCCGCTGAACTGGGCGCAGGTTCAGACGCGCCCCATCCTCATGATCCCGGGGCCCACCGAGCTCCCCTTCCCCGTGATCCAGGCGATGAACCAGCCGCCGACGATCCAGTACGACAAGTCCTTCGACGAGGCCGTGCTGGAGCCGACGGTGCTCGCCCTGCGTGACATCTTCCAGACGCGCGGCGAGGTCATCATCATGCCGGGCTCCGGACGGACGGCCCTCGAGGCCGCCGCCGTGTCCGTGATCGAGCCCGGCGACCGCGTGCTCGTGATCGTGGCGGGCGTGTTCGGCACGCTCATGCGCGAGATCATGTCGCGGGTCGGCGCCGAAGTGACGGAGTTCACGGTGGAGCTCGGCGCGCGGCTCGATCTTCCGCGGCTCGCCGCCGAGGTCGATCGCGTGCGGCCCAAGGCGATCACGCTCGTGCACAACGAGACGTCGACGGGCACGACGTATCCGGCCGCCGAAGTCGGCAAAATCGCGCGGGACGCGGGCGCGCTCTTCATGCTCGACACCGTCTCCGCCATCGCGGGCATCGACGTCCGCACCGACGAGTGGGGAGTCGACCTCAACATGACCGGCTCCCAGAAATGCCTCGCTGCGCCACTCGGGATGTCGCTCGTGTCCGTGAGCGACCGCGCGTGGGAATCGATGGAGCGGCGCAAGCACAAATCCGGGAGCCTCGTGTACGATCTCCTGCGCTGGAAGGAGGGCTGGATCCCCGTGTCCCGCGGCGGCCACGTCCCCGACGGCTCGCCGCGCCGTCAGCCGGTCTCGATCCCCACGCACCTCACCGCGGCGATGCGCGTCGCGGCCCGGCTCATTCTCGAGGAAGGCCTCCCGCACCGCTTCCGCCGGCACGAGGTGGCGGCGCGCGCGCTGCGCGCGGGCGTCGCCTCAATGGGGCTCGAGATGTTCGCCGAAGCGGCGGTGCTGTCGAATACCGTCGCGTGCTTCAAGACACCGAAGGGCGTGGAGCCCGCGGCCGTCGTCACACGCATGCGCGATCAGTACGGGATCCTCATCGGCACCGGGCTCGACCGGATCCGCGCGACCACGTTACGGATCGGCACCATGGGGATGACGGCAAGCCCGCAATACATCCTCCCCACGCTCTCCGCCCTCGAGCTGACCCTGCGAGATCTCGGCTACGCGTCGGAGCTCGGTGCCAGCGTGGCCGCCGCGCAGCGCGTGTTCGCCGCCTGAGGCGGGCCGTGGCCCCGCCGCTGATCGCAATCCCCGACGACTTCCCTTCGGTCTTCGAAGGCTCGGCCGCGCACGAGAAATGCCGCGCGATCGGTGAGCTGCGGTTGTTCACCGTGCGCGGCGCCGACGAGGAAGCGGAGCTGATCAAACGCATCGGTCGCGCGAGCGTCGCCATCAACATCCGCGCGCACGCGCATTTCTCCGAAGGCGTCTTCGCCGCCTGCCCCAAGCTCAAGATGGTGTCGGTGTGGGGCACCGGCGTCGACAACATCGATCTCACGGCGGCGGGGCGGCGCGGGGTCACGGTCTGCAACACACCGGGCGTCAACGCCTTCGCGGTGGCCGAGCACGTCATCGCGCTCATGCTGGCGGTCGCGCGGCGCATCCCGCGGATCGACCGCGAGATGCGCGAGGGCAAGTGGCCGCGGGAACAGCTCGTACAGTGCCACGGCAAAACGCTCGGCGTGGCCGGCACCGGCAAGATCGGCGCGCGTGTCATCGAGATCGGGAAAGCGCTCGGCATGACGGTGATCGCCTACAGCGCGCGCGGCGACGCGGCGCACGTGACCGGCCTCGGAGCGCGCGCGGTGTCGAAGGACGAGCTGCTCCGCGAATCCGACTTCCTGAGCCTCTGTCTGCGCCTGGCACCCGAGACGCGCAGCTTCCTCTCGCGCCGCGATTTCGCGCAGATGAAAAAGAACGCGATCCTCGTCAACACGGGCCGGGGCGCGCTCGTCGAGCGCGAGGCCCTGCTGGATGCGCTGTCCACCGGCAAGATCTCCGCCGCCGGCCTCGATGTCTTCCACGATGAACCGACGAAGCCGGACGATCCCCTGTTCGCCATGCCGAACGTGGTGTTGTCTCCGCACCACGCCGGCCAGACCCCGGAAGTCGTCCGCGACGGATTGCTCGCCGCGGTCAAGAACGTCGAGAACTACCTGGCTGGAAAGCCTACGGACGCGGTCGTCGCCCCCGTGCGCTGAGCCTTTGCGGTCGGTCCGACACGCTCAGCAACGACCGATCGCGCCACGTTACGGCACCAACCTTGACAATCCGTAGCGTTCAGCGCAACCTTTGGCGGCCGAACGGGGCGGGGAGGCACTTCATACGATCTCTCGGTACGTCCCCAAGACGCCGCCGCGCTTGGTTGATCGCTCCCGCTCTCAGCTGCGGCATCGTCCTCCTTCTCTTTCTCGCCGCGTCATCCGCCGCGCCCGTCCTCGACGGGACCGTCCTCGATGACAAAGGCAAACCGGTGAAAGACGCCGTCGTCTTCATGATCGCCGTCGGTGTCGAGCCGCCGACGGCGCGTCGCGCGCGCGTCGTCGTCATGGATCAGCAGGACAAGGAATTCGTGCCGTACGTGCTCCCCATCGAGGTCGGAACGGCGGTCAACTTCCCCAACAAAGACAACATCAAGCATCACGTATATTCCTTCTCCGAACCGAAGAAGTTCGAGCTGCCGCTCTACGGTGGCCAGGCCCCACGGCTGCTCCTGTTCGACAAGCCCGGCGTCATCGTGCTCGGCTGCAACATCCACGATTGGATGCTCGCCTACATCCTCGTGCTCCAGACTCCGTACTTCACGACGACCGATTCGCGAGGGACATGGCACGTCGAGGGTCTGCCGGCGGGCGACTACGAGGCGCGGGTCTGGCACCCCTTGATGCGCCAGACGGTGGACCTGACGACCCAGCGGCTCGCACTCTCGCCGTCCGAGCCCGCCAACCTCCGCTTCGTCATCTCGCTGAAGCGTGATACCCGACGACCGCGGCCCATCGTCCCGAACTACGATCGCTCGGGCGGCGCGTGAGCCAACATGCGGTTCCGTAGCTTTCAAACCAGAGCCCTCCTCGTCTTCCTCGCATCGCTGACCGCTGTTCAGCTGATAACTTTCTCCGTCGTGTATTTCGTCAACATGCGGACCGCGCGGACGAACATGCACGACACGCTGATGCGCGGGGGCGAAACACTCGAGAGCCTGATGAAGATTCGCGTTCAACGTCTGGCCGAGGCCGCGACGCTGCTGGCGAGCGACTATGCCTTCAAGGCCGCCTACGCGACCGGTGATCGCGCCACGATCCT
>JBGOTH010000251.1:0-5205 GCA_041476345.1 Methylomirabilia bacterium | reverse complement strand
CGCTGGCGGCGGCCGCGGCATCGCGGTGACCTGCCGGGCGCCTCGGCCGTGGCGGAGGACGTGAACCCGCTGTGCGGCGACCGCGTGCGATTCGCGGTGCAGGTGATCGACGGCAAGGTTGCCGTCGCACGGTTCATCGGCGACTCCTGCGCGATTTGCACGGCGTCCGCCGACGTCGTCATCGATCTGGCCATCGGCCGTTCGATCGAGGACGCGGGCCGTCTCGGTACCGAGGACGTGCTCGAGGTGCTGGCGGCGGACATCAAGCCGACGCGCCTGCGGTGTGTGACGCTGCCGCTCACCGTCCTGTCGATGGCGCTCGCGCGATGAGGCTCGACGAAACGACGCGGGGCGACTTTCCCATCCTCCAGCGCGTGGTCAACGGCCACCCGCTCGTCTATCTCGACTCCGCGGCGTCCAGCCAGCACCCGCGCACGGTGATCGAGGCGATGACGCGGTACTACGAGCGGAGCCACGCCAACGTCCACCGCTCGATCCACACGCTGGGCGAGGAGGCCACCGAGCTCTACGAGCTGGCGCGGGATCGAGTGCAGCGCTTCATCGGCGCGGCGCGGCGGGACGAAGTCGTGTTCACCCGCGGCACGACCGACGGCCTGGGGCTGATCGCGGAGACGATCGGCCGGACGCTGTCCGCGGGCGACGAGATCGTCGTCACCGAGCTCGAGCACCATTCGAACCTGATCCCGTGGCAGCTCGTGGCTCGCGACCGCGGCGCCGTCATCAAGGCGGTGCCCGTCCGTAGCGACGGGTCGCTGGACCTCGACGCCTACGATCGGCTCCTCACGCCGCGCACGCGCGTGGTGGCGTTCGCGCATGTGTCCAACGTCCTCGGGACCATCAACCCCGTGGCGAGCATGGTAAGACGCGCTCGCGCTTCGTCCGCGATCACGGTGGTGGATGGTGCTCAAGCGGCGCCTCACCTCAAGCTCGATATGTCCGCTCTGGAATGCGATTGTTATGTCTTTTCTGCGCACAAGATGCTCGGCCCTACCGGCATCGGTGTCCTCTATGGACGGCACGCGGTTTTGGACGCGCTCGAGCCCGGGCGTGGCGGCAGCGAGATGATCAAGGAGGTGTGGATCGATCACGCGCAATGGAACGATCTGCCGTGGCGCTTCGAGCCCGGCACGCCGCCGATCGCTGAAGCAGTCGGGTTCACGGCTGCGATCGAGTATCTCGAGAAGCTCGGCATGGATCGCGTGGCCGAGCACGAGGGCGCACTCGCAGCTCGCGCGATGCAGGGCCTCGCCGCGATTCCCGGCGTGACCGTCTACGGGCCGCCCGCCGGACGACCGCGAGGCGCCGTAGTTGCGTTCACAGTCGACGGACTCCACCCCCACGACGTCGCGGCGCTTCTCGACGCCGACGGCATCGCGGTGCGCGCCGGCCATCACTGCGCGATGCCGCTCATGCGGTGCCTCGGCGTGGTCGGTACCAGCCGGGCGAGCTTCTCGGTGTTCAACTCTCCGGGAGAGGTCGATCTCCTCATCACTGCAGTCGCCGGGCTCAGAACGAAGCTGTAGGCGGCGATGGAGCCGCGCCAGCCTCTCGTGTTTCCGCGCTTCTTGGTGGCGATCGCTGTCCTGGCCGTATGCGTCATCGGGACGCCGGCGGTCGCCGCACAGGTCGCGACCATCACGCTCGAGGGGATGATCAGTCCAGTCACCGTACGACTGGTCGAGACGGCGATCGATCGCGCGCAACGCTCCGGCGCTTCCGCGCTCGTCATCCAGCTCGACACGCCGGGCGGACTCGAGCGCTCGATGCGGGCGATCTGTCAGCAACTGCTCAACGCGCCGCTCCCCGTGGTCGTGTTCGTCGCGCCCACCGGCGCACGCGCCGCGTCAGCGGGCGTCTTCATCACCATGGCCGCACACGTCGCGGCGATGGCGCCGGCCACCAACATCGGCGCCGCCCATCCGGTGGCGATCTCGGGAAGTGTCGACAAGACCATGATGAAGAAGATCGAGAACGACGCCGCGGCGTTCGCGCGCTCGATCGCGACCGAGCGTGGCCGGAACGCCGAGTGGGCGGAGAAGGCCGTGCGTGAATCCGTCTCGGTCACCGAGCGCGAGGCCGTGCGCCTCAAGGTGGTCGATCTGATCGCGGAGTCCGTGCCCGATCTTCTCGTGAAGATCGACGGGCGCACGGTCCGGACGGTGAGGGGTCCCGTCACGCTGGCGACGAAGGGCGCCGGGCTGGCGGCGATCGAAGTCGGATTTCGTGACCGGTTCCTGAACGTCATCACGGACCCGAACGTCGCGTACGTGCTGATGATGCTCGGCATGCTGGGCCTCTTCTTCGAGCTCTCGACCCCGGGCGTGATTCTGCCTGGCGTGATCGGAGGCATCTCGCTGATCCTGGCCTTCTTCGCGCTCCAGAGCCTGCCGTTCAACTATGCCGGCTTGCTCCTGATCCTGTTCGGCATCGTGCTCTTCGTGGCGGAGATCAAGATCGTGAGCCACGGCGTGCTCGCTATCGGCGGCATCGTGTCGATGGCCCTGGGCTCGCTGATGCTCTTCGACGCGACGGAGATCGGCTTCCGCGTCTCGTGGTGGGTGATCCTGCCGACCGTGGGCGCCACCGCGGGCGTCTTTCTCTTCGTGATCGCGGCCGGCGTGCGCGCGCTCACGCGGCGTCCGCTCCAGAGCGCCTCGGGCATGATCGGCCGGACGGGCATCGTGCGGGAGGCGCTTGCGCCGTCCGGACAGGTGGCCGTGCTGGGTGAGCTGTGGCGCGCGGTCTCCGAGGGCGAGGCGGTCGAAGCGGGAGCGACGGTCCGCGTGGTGGACGTGGACGGGCTGACTCTCAAAGTGGTCAAGACCGGTGGTGGCGGAGGAGCCTCATGATCAGCGTGGAAGCTTTGCTCGTTCTCGTGGTGCTGGTGGCGCTCTTCTTCTTCATCGGCTCGTTCGTACGGACGCTCCGCGAGTACGAGCGTGCCGTCATCTTTCGGCTCGGCCGGACCGCGCACGCCATCCTCAATCCCGGCGGGCAGGGCAACGGGCCGGGGCTCGTTCTCCTGGCGCCCTTCATCGACAAGATGGTGAAGGTGAGCCTGCAGACCGTCGCGCTCGAGGTGCCGCCGCAGGACGTGATCACGCGCGACAACGTGTCGCTCAAGGTCAGCGCGGTGATCTACTTTCGGGTCGTCGACCCGGAGAGGGCGGTGGTGGCGGTGCAGGACTACCTTTACGCGACCTCGCAGATCGCGCAGACGACGCTGCGCAGCGTGCTCGGCCAGGTGGAGCTCGACGATCTTCTCTCGGCGCGCGACAAGATCAACCAGCAGCTCCAGCGCATCATCGACGAACACACGGAGCCCTGGGGCATCAAGGTTGCCAACGTGGAAGTGAAGCAGATCGACCTGCCTCAGGACATGCAGCGCGCGATGGCCAAACAGGCCGAGGCGGAGCGGGAGAGGCGCGCGAAGGTGATCAACGCCGACGGCGAGTTCCAGGCAGCGGCGAAGCTCTCGGAGGCGGCGGAGGTGCTCTCGCGGTATCCCGTCGCCCTTCAGCTCCGCTATTTGCAGACCATGCGCGAGATCGCCTCCGAGCGGAACACGACAACGTTCTTCCCGCTTCCGATCGATCTCTTCGGGTCTATCCTCGGCCAGCTCAAGGGTGAGGGGAAGTAACAACGGTGGGGTTTGTCGCGGTCCATCACCGCATGTAGAATGGCTCGGCTGGTTCGTTGCTCTGGTGAACGGGGGGTTAGCTCAGTTGGGAGAGCGCGGCGTTCGCAACGCCGAGGTCGAGGGTTCGAATCCCTTACCCTCCACCACCACCGCCACACATCATTCGTCGTCCAACGTTCACCTTGCTCGTGGGAGGAGTAGGTAATGGCAGCGAATGAGCCTCGGGGACTCTACAACCTGCTCTCGCTCGTGATGTTTGCAGCTCTCGCCTGCGACTTCATCTGGGTGATCAAGACGGCGCTGCACGCGATGCACTAGGCGGGGTGCGCCCCGCGTCCCCACTCAGCGGTCGACGCGAGGAAGCATCTCGTCGTCGCGCAGACCGCACAGGGAGGGGTGCCGAATACCGCTACTTCGACGACAGCATCGTTCGGGAAGCTCAGCAGCGTGACGTGGACGTTCGCGGCGAGACTCTACGGATCGGCGCCACGCGTCGCTTCGAGCTTCTCGAGCGGTGCGTGGCGACGGGATCGAGACGGTGTGCTGGTGGCCAGCCTTCAGGATGTTCGTCGCGATCGCCTGGCCCAGGGCCTCAGTGCTGACCAAGCCGGCGTGCATGGAGAACTTCTGCTAGGCCTTGCGCTTCTTCCCGGCCGCTCGCGTGGGGCACTGCTTGTGATACCAAGTCGAGCCAAGCTTTCGGTGATTGCCGTTGCGGTGAATCGTCAGCCTGCACTTCGGGCACGTCCCCATTGGATCTACCGTCTCCTTCCGCCGTTTCGCGACACGATAGTATAACAGCCACCGCGCACGTGGTCAGGAGGTGGGCTCTGATCGACTGCCTGTTCTGTCGCATCGTTGCCCGTGAGAGTCCCGCCGACATCGAGTACGAGGACGACGCCGTGCTTGCGTTCAAGGACATTTACCCGAAGGCTCCCGTGCACGTGCTGATCGTGCCAAAGCACCACATCGACTCGATCCAGACCATGACGCCGATGGATGTCGATATCGTCGGGCGTTGTCTCCTTGCCGCGCGCGCAATCGGGGAGCATACGGGTTTCGGTGAGCGCGGGTACCGGGTGAGCATCCACTGCGGCCCCGAGGGCGGGCAGGTCGTGCCTCATCTCCACTTCCACTTTCTCGCCGGGAGACGGCGCGGTAGCACGGCGTAGCGTCTGACGGAACATCCTGGAATGCGAAAGAGCCCCAGGACTGTCCTGGGGCTCTCTCTTTCTCCTACGACGTGAGACTTACTTGAGGATCGCGAGCGCCTCGGTCGCCTTGTCCTTGGCCGTCTTGTTGTCGCCGGACTTGCAGGCAGCTTCGGCGTCCTTCACGAGTTGAGATGCCTTGCTGATCCCACCGCCAGCCTGCGAGCCGGCTAGAGAGCGGGGCGCCTGGACATCCTGACCACGCGGGGCCTGCACGTTCTGACCACGCGGCGCCTGGACATCCTGACCACGCGGCGCCTGAACATCCTGACCGCGGGGCGCCTGGACATCCTGACCACGCGGAGCCTGCACGTTCTGACCACGCGGCGCCTG
>JBGOTH010000250.1:0-5212 GCA_041476345.1 Methylomirabilia bacterium | reverse complement strand
CGCTGCTGGACGAGGCGCCGGCGAGCGCCGAGATCATCGACGTCGGCAAGGTGCCGGGCCGTCCGTGCATCGGGCAGGGGCAAATCAACTGGCTCCTCGTGGACGCGGCGCGGCGTCATCGGCGCGTCGTGCGTCTGAAGGGCGGCGATCCCGGGATTTTCGGCCGCCTCGCGGAAGAAATCGACGCCGTCCGCGCGGCTGGCATCGCATTCGAGATCGTGCCCGGCGTCACCGCCGCCACGGCCGCGGCCGCGCGCGCGGGCATCTCGCTCACCGAGCGCGGCGCGGCGTCGACGCTCGTGCTCACGACGGGCACCGGCCACACCGGCGCGCTGCCGGAGGGGCTCGACTGGGGGTTCCTCGCGCGCGTCGAGGGGACGATCGTCTTCTACATGCCGGTGGCGTCGCTGGACACGATCGTCTCGTCGCTCACCGCGCTCGGCCGCGATCCGCGTGAGGCCGCGCTCGTCGTCGAAGCCGCCGGTCTTCCGGACGAGCGTGTTGTTGCCGCGCGGCTAGGCGAGATCGCTGCGAGCGCCAGCGCGGCCGGCGTGCGCTCGCCCGCGCTGTTCATCACTGGTCCGACGGTCGCCGCGGCGTCGGTGCCGCTCGCGGTGCGCCGCGTGCTCGCGGCGACGGGGTGACGGTGAAATCAGTTGACGGCCACGGGCCGTCAAGGTCAATAGCCTATTACCCGGCCTTCCTCGATCTGCGTGGGCGGCGCTGCCTCGTCGTCGGCGGGGGCGATGTCGCGGAGCGGAAGGTGAGCGGCCTCCTCGACGCGGGCGCGACCGTGTGCGTCGTCAGCCCACGGGTGACATCAGCACTGGCGGCGCTCGCGGGCGCCGGGATCATCGAGCATCGCGCGCGCCGCTTTCGCCGTCACGACGTGCGTGGCGCGGAGCTTGTCGTCGCCGCCCCCGGCGTCGAAGCCGTGGACGCGGCGGCGGCCGCCGCCGCACGGAAGGGCAGGGCGCTGGTGAACGTGGTCGACGTCCCCGCGTCGTGCGATTTCATCCTGCCGTCCGTGCTGCGGCGCGGCGATCTGCAGATCGCCGTCTCGACGGGAGGCAAGAGCCCCGCGCTCGCGCGTGAGATCCGCCGGAAGCTCGAATCAGAGTTCGGCGAGGAGTGCGCGGCGGTTGTCGAGTGGGCGGGCCGCGCACGCGTGCGCGTCCTGGCGAGCGCGCGCCCGCCGCTCGCCCGTCGTCGCGCCGCCGAGCGAGTCGCGACCATTGCCCTCCGCCGCTTCCGTCGCTCCTCCATCGGTAGCTAACGTGATCGCCCGCGCGCGGCGTAGCCTCCGTGCGTCGCCTGTCACGAGTTCCGCCGCACTGCAGAGCGCATCCGCCTCGGCTTTGTCATAAGTCGCTGGCGAAGGCGACGGGACCAGCGACAGGCTGCGACACTCCGCGCAGTGCCAATGGTGAGCAGCGCCGCGGGCAACGGCGCGTCACGCCAAACGATTGGGCTGTGTGGCGCGTCCCTATGCCATGCCCTCGCGCCCGATGCGTAGGCATTTTGCTGCCAAAGATCTCCACGCCGTCGAGCGGTGCACGCCGACCAGTTATCCGGGCGCCACGGTGAGCGGGGCGAGCGCGGGTTCATCTCGAGCCCTACGTACAGCGTACACGCCGTTCGGGTGATTGCCGGCCACCGGCACCTCGATGGCATTGTGGGCGCCTTTGCCCGGATGCGCGCCGCCCGCCGCCATGTTGAAACCCAGCTTTTTAAACTGCGCAACGCCGGCATCCAGGTCGGGCACGCATATCGTTACATGGTCGATACGGGTGATCATGACGGGCTCCTGATTTGCAAATTCAAACCGCGCGCAAGTTTTTCGAGCCGGCAGTATAGCGCCGCGATAGCGTCAAAACCGCGCGCCGCAACCACATGCCCGTAGTCATGCTGTGCCAGGCGGCTCCTAATACGGCTCGCGCGACGATTGAGGCTTGCACGCTCTCCCGCTTTCCCGCAATGAAGATAATCGAGCCTTGCCCTATAGTTGGGTCTATCTCGCGAGGGGGATTTCGCATGAGGTACTGGCGGCCGGTCGTGTGTGCGTGGTTTCTGATCCTGGCGGGCGGCCATGGAACCCTGTGGGCGCAGCCATCGACGAAGCAACAGCAGCAGCCGCAAAAACAGTTGAAGCAGCCGGAGCAATTGAAGCAGCAGCGGCCAGACTTGCGGCAATCTGCGCCGATCAGGGTGGAGGCGGCAGGGTTGACGGTGATCTCCGAGCAGCCGCAACGACTCGGCCAGAGCACGCAGGTGAAGGTGACGATCAAGAACGCTGGTGCCACATATGTGTCACAGGTACCGTGGGTGCTTCGCAATATGACCGATGGCACGCAGGTCGGGCAGGGTACGTTCAGCAGCATCCAGGCGGGGCAGAGCGCGGAGCAGACGGTGGAATTTCAGACTGCGCATGCGGGTACGATGAAACTCCGGCTGCAGGTGGAGCGCAAGGACAACTCGGCGACGGCGACGGCGAGAGAAGTGGACGTCGTCATGGTTCCGGCTCCGCCGCCGGCGAAGGCGCAGGGGGATCCCGTCGCGCAGGCTGCAGCACGCCCGATGCAGGCGGCAGGCGCGACCAAGGAATTGCTGGTACCGGTGAGGCTCGAACTCAGCCGGAGCGAGACCGGCGGTGGCCTGGCGCTCGCGGTAACCATTGTCCTGCGGGACCCGGCTCCCGCCGGCGGCATCCTCACCACGCTCTCCAGCCCCGACGCAGGGATGAGCTTTCCCTTGCACGTCATGGTGGCGGCGGGCAAGACGCGGCAAGACTTCTCCTTGCAAGTGCCGACCGTGACGGCGCCCAAGACCGTTTCAATTACGGTGGCGGCGTTGGGCACGACGAACACGAAGTCCCTGCTCGTCACGACTCGGGGCGCACCCACGATCACGGCGTTCACGCCGACCTCGGCGCCGTACGGGGTGCAGACCGAGATAACGGTGACGGGCACCAACCTCGACTCGGTCACGGCCGTGAACCTCACAGAACAAGTCACCCTTCTGGCGACGACGCCGACGAGCGTCCGGCTGCGCACTTCCGCGGACGGTGGCAGCAGTAAGATCGTGCTCTGGTACCGCTCCGCCAACGATGGCACGACCGGGGTGGTGTACAGCACCGGTATCTTCGAGGTGATTCTTCCGCTGCCCGTAATCTCCAACATCACGCAACCGAATCCCGGGGGCCTCGTCATCGAAGGCGACTATCTTTACTTTGCCACGCGAGTTCAGATCGGCACCCAGGACGGCCAGATCTTCCGTCGGGTTCCCGCGTCGTTTTCGCGCGTCGCCGGGGCGAAGGACCAGCTCACGATCATCCCGCCATCGGGCATGATCGTGGGGCAGCCCTACGACATCAAGGTGACCAACACCGGGGGCACGACCACCAGCCCCGGCGCATGGACGCCGCGGTGAATAAAGAGCGGAGCGATTGCGAGCGCCCAACGGCATTCCGAAGATACGCGCAGATCAGATGGCGCGTGCCGTCCGCACAGGACGTCTTCAGCGTGAGCAGGATGCGATCGTCGCCCATGCGCCGCAGCCGCTCCTGTGCGACGGGCGGGCGCAGGAGATAACGGCAAAGCTGGTCCAGGCGCGCGCGGTTGGCGGCCGGTACGGCGACATTCGCCTGAAGATCGAAGCCGGCGATGTGCGCGTGCCGCGGGTGGTTCGACAGCACCCATGGCGCGTCCGGCTCGCACCCGCCCTCCGATCTTCGAGCGGCACCTACCGCGGGAGATCGGCGACGCGATCCGCCGTAAATCGCCGAAGCTTGCCGTCGCAACCGCCGTTATCATAGGTTTCCGTCCCGACGGCCGGCGAAGGCCGTCTCGCGCCCGAACGCCGGCAACGAGAGGAGAACCGATGGACTTGAACTATTCGCCCGAAGAGACGGCGTTCCGCGACGAAGTGCGGACGTGGATCAAAGGGAACCTACGTGACGACCTCCGCGACAAGGTCCTCAACTATCGCGAGCTGACGAAGGACGACCTGCTCGACTGGCACAAGACGCTCGCGAAGAAGGGCTGGGTCGCGCCGGCCTGGCCGAAGGAGTGGGGCGGCACCGACTGGACGGTGGTGCAGCGGTACATCTTCGAGGAAGAGTGCGGCGCCGCGGGCACGCCGCCGATCGTGGCGTTCGGCACGCGCATGTGCGCGCCCGTGCTGCTGCGCTTCGGGACGGACGCTCAGAAGCAACGCTTTCTCCCACGCATCTACAACGGCGACGACTTCTGGGTGCAGGGCTACTCCGAACCGGGCTCGGGCTCCGATCTCGCGTCGCTCAAGACGCGTGCCGTGCGCGACGGCGATCGCTACGTCGTGACGGGCCAGAAGATCTGGACCACGCTCGGCCACTACGGCGACTGGATCTTCTGCCTCGTGCGCACCGACACCAAGACGGAGAAGCGCCAGGACGGCATCTCCTTCCTGCTCATCGACATGAAGACGCCCGGCATCACGGTGCGCCCCATCGTCCTCATGGACCAGGGCCACGAGGTGAACGAGATCTTCTTCGACGAGGTGAAGGTCCCCGCGGAGCACCTCGTCCACGAAGAGGGCAAGGGCTGGACGGTGGCGAAGTACCTGCTGGGCCACGAGCGCATGGGCACCGGCAACATCGCGGTGTCGAAGCGCGAGCTGGCGCGCGTCAAGGAGCTGGCGGCGACGTCGATGAAGAACGATCGCCCGCTCCTCGAGGATCCGCGCTTCCGCGACCGGCTCTCGCGCGTGGAAGTCGAGCTGATGGCGCTCGAGATCACCAACATGCGATTCCTCGATCAGCTTCGGGGCGGCCGCGCGCCGGGCGCGGACGTCTCGATGCTCAAGATCAAGGGGACGGAGATCCAGCAGGCGCTCACCGAGCTGGCGATGCAGACGGCCGGCCCCTTCGCGCAGGCGTTCCGTCCCGTGCACGCGGAGGCGGCCTTCGATCGCTTCACGGCCTCGCTGGTGCCGCGCTACTGCAACGTCCGCAAGGCCACCATCTACGCCGGGTCGAACGAGATCCAGCGCAACATCATCGCCAAAGCGACCTTGGGGTTATAGCCATGGACTTCGAATACAGCGACGAGCAAAAACTTCTCAGCGAGACGCTGCGGAAGTTCCTGAGCACCGGCTACAGCTTCGACGCGCGCGCGAAGATCATGGCGGGCGCGGCCGGCTACAGCGAAGACGTGTGGGCGGCGCTGGCGGAGAT
>JBGOTH010000249.1:0-5222 GCA_041476345.1 Methylomirabilia bacterium | reverse complement strand
GGATCGAGAGCATCTCGAGGACATTCGTGAGCGGCGTCGGGTTCTCGAACGGGTGCGCGGAGTTCACGTTGAAGAAGCCGCCGCCGTTCGTGCCGAGCTGCTTGATCGCGACCTGGGACGCGGCGGGCCCGACCGCGATGATCTGCTCGGTGAGATTTCCCGACTGCAGGAGGGCGGCCTTCGGGTAGACGGCGAACGTCTGCACGACGCCTTGTGACACGAGGACGAGCGCGAGCACAAACGACAGCGGCAGCAGGATGTACAGCGTCGTGCGCGTCAGGTCGACCCAGAAGCTCCCAATCGTCGCCGTGCTCTTGCGAGCGAAGCCGCGGATGAACGCGGCGAGCGTCGCCATGCCCGCGGCGGCCGACACGAAATTCTGGACGCCGAGCCCCAGCATCTGCGTGAGGTAGCTCATCGTGCTCTCGCCGCCGTAGCCCTGCCAGTTCGTGTTGGTGGCGAAGCTCACCGCGGTGTTGAACGACGAGTCCGGCGTGATCGCCGCCATGCCCTGCGGGTTCAGCGGCAATACACCCTGGAGGCGCTGCAGCGCGTAGACGACGAGCAAACCCGCGAGGTTGAAGACGAGCATCGCGATCGCGTACGTCTTCCACCCCATCTCGTCGGTGATCCGCACACCGCACGCGCGATAGATCAACCGCTCGACGGGCCCGAGCACGCGGTCGAGCGCGATGCGCTTATTCTCGAACACCCGCGCCATGTAGACGCCGAGCGGTTTCGCGAGCGCGATCAGCGCGACGACGTAGAAGACCAGCTGGAACATGCCGTTCGCCGTCACGCGAAGTACTCCGGCTTCAGCAGCGCGATCACCAGGTAGGCGAGCAGCCCGAGCGCCACGATGCCGCCGACCACGTAGAGCCCTGTCATCGTCGCCACCTACACGCGCTCACACAGCTTCACGAACGCCCAGGTCAACGCGAAAAAACCGGCGGTCAGTCCCAGGTAGAGCACGTCGTCCATCGCGATCACCGGACGTCGAACGGCAGGATGATCCGGTCGTCGACATCGCGCGGCCGCCGTTCGTTGTCGTCGTGAATCCGTGACCGGATGATGCGCACCCGTGGTCGAGCGGCGCCCGCCGGCTCGTCAAGCCGGAACAATGCGATCCGGTTGAAGTGGATCCATCCGGCGAGTGCCGCGAACAGGCTCATCCAAAGGAGAAAGTCCACCACCTCGACGAGCCATGGATCCCCAACGGCGAAATGGAGCGTGGTGCCGGCCGCCGTCACCACGACTAGCACCAGGTACAGATGTCCCCAGCGCGGCCGAGCAGGCGCGTTGGGCGACACGACGTGCAAACGGGGCGGGAGCTCAGCCCTCTTCATCACCGCACCTCCACATCGAAGCGTGGCAGGGCGGGGATCAAGGCCGGATCAAGATCGCTCCGCGCGGTGTCAGGAAGCCGTCAAGGCACGGGTGTAAAGATTTCGTAAAGATCCGAGCCTGTCGTTGCCGCCCTGTCCGCGCGCTGTAGAGTGGCTCTCCGATGAGAGTCGCGCTCCTCAAGCGAGTCCTGGTTGGGCGCCCCATGCCGCTCGCGCAGGCGCGGCATGAGCGGCTCAGCAAGACCGTGGCGCTCGCGGTCTTCTCCTCCGACGCGATGTCGTCCGTGGCGTACGCAACGGAGGAAGTGCTGCTCATCCTGGTCCTCGCGGGCGCCGCGGCGAGCAGCTTCGCCATTCCGATCGCGCTCGCGATCACCGCGCTCCTCACGATCGTAGTGATCTCGTATCGGCAGACGATCCACGCCTATCCGAGCGGCGGCGGCGCCTACATCGTCGCCAAAGACAACCTCGGGGACGTGCCCGGGCTCGTCGCGGCGGCGGCGCTCCTCGTCGACTACGTGCTGACGGTGTCCGTGTCCGTGGCGGCGGGCGTCGCCGCCGTCACGTCCGCGGTGCCCGCGCTCCAGGACCACAAGATCGTGCTCGGGGTGGCGTGTGTCGCCGCGATCGCCTTCGCCAACATCCGGGGCGTGCGCGAATCGGGCCGCATTTTCGCGGTGCCGACGTACTTCTTCATCGTCAGCTTTGCCGGGCTCCTGCTCGGGGGTGCCTACCGGTTCGTCACCGGAACGATGCCCCCGCCGATGCCGATGACGGTTCCGCCGGTGGAAGCGCTCACGTGGTTCCTCGTGCTGCGCGCCTTCTCGGGCGGCTGCGTGGCGATGACGGGCACGGAAGCGATCTCCAACGGCATCCCGGCTTTCCGGAGGCCGGAGTCGCGGAATGCCGCGATCACGCTCGTATGGATGGCGATCGTGCTCGGGACGTTCTTCGTCGGCATCACGCTGCTCGCCAACGCGCTCGGCGTCATGCCCGCGGAGGCCGAGACGGTGGTGTCACAGATCGCGCGGCGACTCTTCGGGACGGGCGTCCTCTACTATTTGATCCAGGCGGCCACCGCGCTGATCCTCGTGCTCGCCGCCAACACGTCGTTCGCCGACTTTCCGCGGCTCTCGTCGCTCCTCGCGCGGGACCGCTTCGTGCCGCGGCAGTTCGCCACCCTCGGTGAGCGCCTCGTGTTCTCCAACGGCATCCTCGTGCTCGCGACGCTCGCCGCCGTGCTGCTGGTCGTCTTCCGCGGGGAGACGCATGCCCTCATCCCGCTCTACGCGGTGGGCGTCTTCATCTCGTTCACGCTGTCTCAGAGCGGGATGGTCCGGCGCTGGTGGCGAATGCGAGAGTCCGGCTGGCTCCGCCACATCACCGTCAACGGGGTCGGCGCGCTGGCGACCGGCATGGTCGCGATCGTCATCGCGATGACGAAGTTCGCGCACGGCGCCTGGATCGTGATCGTCGTCATCCCGGTCCTCGTGCTCAGCTTCGCGGCGATGCGGCGCCACTACGACAACGTGGCCCACCAGCTCTCGCTCGAGAACTGGGAAGGCCCGTCACCGATGCAGCACACGGTCCTCGTGCTCGTCGGCGACGTGCATCGCGGGGTCGTGCGCGCGGTGCAGTACGCGCGGACGCTCGCCCCCGAAGCGTCGGTCCGCGCGGTGTTCGTGGAAACCGACCCGGCCCAGACGGCGCGCCTCGAGGAGAAGTGGGGCAAGTGGGGGCAGGGGGTGCCGCTCGTCGTGCTGACGTCGCCGTATCGCTCGCTCATCCGGCCGTTCCTCGACTACGTCGACACGCTGCAGTCGCGCGGCGCGGATCACATGGTGACGGTGGTGCTGCCCGAGTTCATCCCCGGCCGGTGGTGGCAGCACATCCTGCACAACCAGACGGCGCTCCTGCTCAAGGGCGCGCTGCTCTTCCGCCGCAACACGGTCGTCGCGGATGTCCCGTACCTGCTGCGTCCCGGCGTCTAGGCGGATCGGCCGTAGAATCGGAGCGATCGACGCGCGTGCGGAGGGCACGCCCCCATGACCGAGCAGCGACCCGATCCCGACGCGCTCCTCGCGCGGGTCAAGGACGAAGAGGCGCACCAGCGGCGCGGGAAGCTGAAGGTGTTCTTCGGCGCCGCGGCCGGCGTCGGCAAGACGTACGCGATGCTGGAAGCCGTGCGCGAAACGAAGGCCGACGGCCGCGACGTCGTCATCGCCTACGTCGAGACGCACGGGCGCGCGGAAACCGACGCGCTGCTCGAAGGACTCGAAACGGTGCCCGCGATCCGCGTCCCCTATCACGGCGCGGTCCTGCCTGAGATGGACCTCGACGCCGTGCTCGCGCGCCACCCCGCCGTCGCCGTCGTCGACGAGCTGGCTCACAGCAATGCCCCGGGTTCCCGCCACGCCAAACGGTGGCAGGACGTCATGGAGCTGATCGAGGCCGGCATCGACGTCTACACCACCGTCAACGTCCAGCACGTGGAGAGCCTCAACGACGTGGTGGCGAAGGTGACGGGCGTCGTGGTGCGCGAGACCGTGCCCGACTCCGTGCTGGAGGAGGCCGACGAGGTCGAGCTGATCGACCTTCCGCCCGACGATCTCCTCGACCGCTTCCGCGAGGGCAAGGTCTACGTCCCTGGACAGGCCGAGGAAGCGATGCGGAGCTTCTTCCGCAAGGGCAATCTCATCGCGCTCCGCGAGATGGCGCTCCGCCGCACGGCCGATCGGGTGGACGCGCAGATGCGGACCTACATGCGCGAGCACGCCATCGGCCGCACGTGGCCGGTGGCCGAAAGGCTCCTGGTGTGCATCGGCTCGAGCCCGAACGCGCCACGGCTCGTGCGGGCGGCCAAGCGCATGGCCGACCGGCTCGGCGCCGAGTGGATCGCCGCCTACGTGGAAACCCCGGCGCTCGTCCGCATGGGCCCTGCGGCGAAGGATCGCTCGATCCAGACGCTCCGCCTCGCCGAGCAGCTCGGCGCCGTCACGGTGACGACGACCGGCACGCGCATGAGCGACGAGATCCTGGCCCTCGCCCGCGCGCGCAACGTCACCAAGATCGTGGTCGGCAAGCCCGCCCGATCGCTGTGGAAGCGGATCCTCATCGGCTCCATCGTCGACGCGCTCGTCGAGGGCAGCGGCGACATCGACGTCTACGTCATCAGCGCCGAGCGCGAGGACGGGGCGCCGGCGGGCCCGTCTCGCCGCCGCGAGCTGCCCACGGATTGGCGGGCGTACGGCGGCGCCGCCGCGCTGGTCGCGCTCGCCACGGGCCTGGCGTGGCTGATGCTGCCGTACTTCGCGCTCGCCAACCTCATCATGGTGTACCTGCTCGGCGTGCTCTTCGTGGCCACGCACTTCGGGCGCGGGCCGTCGCTCGCCGCCTCCCTGCTCAGCGTGGTGGCGTTCGATTTCTTCTTCGTGCCGCCCCGCTTCACCTTCGCCGTGTCCGACAGCCAGTACCTCGTCACCTTCACGGTGATGCTGGTAGCCGCCTTCGTCATCAGCGATCTCGCCACCCGGATCCGCTCGCAGGCCGAGTCCGCGCGCGCGCGCGAGGGGCGCACGGCCGCGCTCTATGCCATGAGCCGCGACCTCGCGCGCACGCGCGGCGTGCCCGGGCTCCTCGCGACCTCCGTCCGTCACATCGCGGAGATCTTCGCCACCGAGGTGGCCGTGCTGCTTCCCGTGCAGGACGGCTCGCTCGCCTCGCAGTCCGATCTCACGGCGGCGTTCGATCCCGATGCGAGCGACCGTGGGGTCGCGCGCTGGGTCTTCGAGCACCGGCAGCCCGCGGGCCTCGGGACGGGGACGCTTCCGGGCGCGCGCGCGCTCTACCTGCCGCTCCTCGCATCCCGCGGCGCGC
>JBGOTH010000248.1:0-5231 GCA_041476345.1 Methylomirabilia bacterium | reverse complement strand
TTCCCGGGCAGCAGCACAAGCTGGCGGCAGGCGACGCGCCGGTGGATCCGGCCACGAAAAAATCCGCCGGCACCATCGTCGCGCTGGACGAGGCGGCCGGTACGCTCGTGCTTCGGCGTTCCGCGCGCCTGGCGGCGACGCCGCTGCCTGCCGCGCTGATTCCACCCGGTCCATTCAAAACGCCGGAGCAGAAGGCGGCGCTCGCCCGCTTCGCGGCCTCCGTGCTCGCGGACGACGGCCGCTATTCGGCGCTCCGCGATATCGCTACGCGCGCGCGGCCGCGGCTCGACGTCGCACGCGATCACGTGCAGACGTCCGATCCCGACGAGCTGCGAGCGCTCGCGGCCTCGCTCGACGGCGGCGCGCTCTTCGTTCAGGGGCCGCCGGGCACCGGCAAGACCTACACGGGCGCGCGCCTCATCGTCGAGCTCATGCGCCGGGGCCGTCGCGTTGGCGTGTCCGCGACGAGCCACAAGGCGATCCACAATCTCCTCGACGAGGTCGAGCGCGTGGCAGCGGAGGAGAGGTTCGCGTTCCGCGGCGTGAAGAAATCGAGCGCGAGCAACGACGAGTCGGTCTTCCGATCCCCGTCGATCAGGAGCGTGAACGAGATCGACGACGTCGTCGTGGCCCGCGCCGACGTGCTCCTCTTCGCGGGCACCGCGTGGCTCTTTGCGCACGAGAAGCTCGACACCGGCGCGGTACCGTTCATCGACACGCTCGTCATCGACGAAGCGGGGCAGGTGTCGCTGGCCGATGCGCTCGCGATGGGCACGGCCGCACGCAACGTGATCCTGCTCGGCGACCCGCAGCAGCTCGCGCAGGTGTCGCAGGGGACGCATCCGCCCGGCACCGACGCCTCCGTGCTGGAGCACCTGCTCGGCGACGACGCGACCATTCCGCCCGAGCGCGGCGTGTTCATCGAGCACACGCGCCGCATGCACCCCGACGTGTGCCGCTTCATCTCGGAGGTCTTCTACGAAAGCCGGCTCACGGGCACGCCGGACCTCGCGTGCCAGGGGACGGACTTCGGCACCGGCCTCCGGTTTCTCGCGGTCGAGCACATCGGCAACGTCGCCGCGTCGCCGGAAGAGGCCGAGGCAATCGCGGCGCGCATCGCCGCCATGCACGGGGCGTCGTGGACGAACGCGAAGGGCGTGACGACACCGCTGGGCGACAACGACTTCCTGGTCGTCGCGCCCTACAACGCGCAGGTACGGCGTCTGCGTCGGGCGCTCGACGGCGCCGGGCTGCGCGGCGTCGCCGCCGGCACCGTCGACAAGTTCCAGGGCCGCCAGGCGCCGGTCGTCTTCTATTCGATGGCGACGTCCAGCGCGGAGGATGTGCCGCGCAGCCTGGAGTTCCTGTTCTCCCGCAACCGGCTGAACGTGGCGGTGTCGCGCGCGCAGTGCCTCGCGTTCGTCGTCGCGAGCCCGCGGCTCCTCGAATCGCGCGCGCGGACGGTCGAGCAGATGCGGCTCATCAACGCGCTGTGCCGCTTCGTCGAGCTGGCCGAGAGCGGGTAGGATCGTCGGCATGCCTACGGTCCTCATCGCCGGCGCCTCCGGGCTCGTCGGCTTTGCCGCGGCGAAGCACTTCGCAAGCCTGCCCGGCTGGAAGGTCATCGCGACCTCGCGTCGCAAGCCCGACGGGCTCGACGGCGTCGAGCTGGTCTCCGTGGATCTGACCGACCATGCGCGCTGCGTGGAAGTTTTCGGCGCGATGCGCGACGTCACGCACGTCGTCTACGCCGCGCTCTACGAGAAACCCGGGCTGATCCGCGGATGGCGCGAGCGCGACCAGATGGAGACGAACCTCGCGATGCTCGAGAACCTGTTCGAGCCGCTGCGGGCGGCGGCATCCGGCCTCGATCACGTGACGCTGCTGCAGGGCACGAAAGCGTACGGAGCACATATCGAGCCGATCGCCATTCCGGCGAAGGAGCGGCAACCGCGCCATCAGCACGAGAACTTCTACTGGCTGCAGGAGGACTATCTGCGCGAGCGTCAGGCTGGCCAATCGTGGCGCTGGACGATCCTCAGACCTCAAGTAATCTTCGGCGAGTCGCTCGGCAGCCACATGAACGTGATCCCGGCCATCGGCGTCTATGCGGCGCTGTTGAAGGAATCGGGGCGCCCGCTCTCGTTTCCTGGCGGACCACCGTGGGTGCGGGAAGCGGTCGACGCGGATCTCCTCGCGCGCGCGTGCGCGTGGGCGGCGACGTCAGCCGCGTGCGCGAACGAGACGTTCAACATCAACAACGGCGACGTCTTCGAGTGGCGCCAGGTGTGGCCGGCGATCGCGGAGACGCTCGGGATGGACGTCGGTCCCGACGAGCCCCTCTCGCTCGACACCGCGATGCCGCCGCGCGAGGCGGAGTGGCGGGCGATTCATCGCCGCCACGGATTGCGTTCGCCGGAGCGCCTCGCGGATTTCGTGGGGCAGGGGTTCGTGTATGCGGACAGCCAGTTCGCCTTCCATGCGAAGCGCACACCACCGACGACGCTCGTGAGCACGATCAAGGCGCGCCAGGCCGGATTTCACGACTGCATGGACACCGAAGACATGTTTCGGAAATGGTTCCGTCGGTTCCGGGAGCTACGCTGGCTGCCGTGACAGTTGACCGCGAGCGGCGCCGGCGGGTGGCGGTGGGGGGCGGGAGGCGACTGCGGAACAAGAACAGGCGAAGCCTGCGATAACGTTTCAGCCTGGAGCCTCCGGCCCCCACCGCCACCCGCCCGTGCCGCTCACGCGCCTTCGCGCGCAGCGCTGCATCTCGGTCGGAGCTAGGCCCCCGGCGCGGCGGACCTCTGCCGCCCTCCGGCCCCGCCCGCGCGCGCTACTTCGGACGAATGCGGTACGCGACGCTACGCGGGGTCGAGCCCGACGATTTCGTTGAACCGCCCGAAGCCGATGTAAAGCGTGGTGTGCGCGACCAGCTCGATGATCTCGGCTTCCGAGAAATGCTGTCGCATCTCCGCCCACTGCGCGTCGTCGATCTTCTGGTGGTCGACGGCAAGCTTTTCCGCGAAGTGAAGGGCCGCGCGCTCGCGCGAGCTCAGGAGGTCCGAGCTCTCGTCGTTGATCGCGGCGATCTTCGCTTCCGTCGCCCCCGCATGCCGGGCCCCGGCATAGCGAAGGGTCAGTCAATAGCGACAGGCGTTGAGGCCCGCGATCTTGATCCGCACCAGCTCGCGGATCACGGGGTCGATCGTGCCTTCCTTCGCGAGCGCCCCACGGAACGCCG
This sequence comes from Methylomirabilia bacterium, assembly GCA_041476345.1. GTDB lineage: Bacteria > Methylomirabilota > Methylomirabilia > Rokubacteriales > CSP1-6 > VGLJ01. The sequence continues at coordinate 1,984 of JBGOTH010000248.1, read as the reverse complement.
CGAGCGCTTTGAGCACCGCCGGGTTCTTCGCGTACGTGCGCGTGCTCTTCGACGTGCCCGTCTGGCGCTCGGCGTCCTCGCACATGTGGCGAATTTCTTCGTCGATGTCCTGAATGGGGAGCGGCTCTATTCTTGCCATGGTCGTCCTCCAGGGCGACGATACCATTTCAGTCGGGTTAGGATGTCGCCGGGGGTGAGCCGATGAAATTTGGACTGCGGTACGCGAGCCTCGGTCGGTACACGAACGGCCCCGCCGCCGTCGAGCTGGCGCAGGCGGCGGAGGCGGCGGGATTCGATTCGATCTGGACGGTCGAGCACGTGGTGGTGCCGCGCGCTTACCAGTCCCGCTACCCGTATTCCGAGTCGGGCCGCATGGGCTCCGGGCTCGAGGATTTCCCGATCCCCGATCCGCTGATCTGGCTCGCGTACATCGCCTCGGCCACGCGGACGATCAAGCTGGGGACGGCGATCATGATCCTGCCGCAGCGCAATCCCGTCATCACCGCCAAGGCGGTGGCCACGCTCGATCACCTGGCGGGGGGAGGCCGCGTGCTCCTCGGCATCGGCGTCGGCTGGCTCGCGGAAGAGTTCGCGACGCTCGGCGTTCCCTTCGAGGACCGTGGACCGCGGACCGACGAGTACGTCGCCGCGATGCGCGCGCTCTGGAGCCAGGACTGCGCCAGCTTCAAGGGGAAGTTTGTCTCGTTCACCGACGTCTTCTGCCGGCCGCTTCCCGCTGCCCGGAAGATTCCGATCATCGTGGGCGGTGACACGAAGGCCGCGGCGCGGAGGGCGGGGCGTCTCGGTGACGGCTACTTTCCCGCGCGCGGCGCGCCGGCCGAATTGTTCGCCGAGATGCGCCGCGCCGCCGTCGAGGCGGGCCGGAATCCAGCGGAGATCGAGCTGACCGCGTCAGCGCCGGCCGATCTCTCCGAGATCGAGGCGCTGGCCAAGCTCGGTGTGACCCGGGTAGGGGTGCCGGTCAGCGCCGCCGCGGGGCTGCCGGCGCAGGTCAAGACGCCGGACGACGTCTTACGTTACGGGCGGGACGTAATCGCGCGCTTCGCGTAAACTGACAGCCATGGCTATCGAATCCGGCGCGCCCGAGCTCAGGATGGATCCCGCCTCGCTCTATCGCGAGGACACGTACACCGACCGACGAATCGGCACGATCCGCATCCTCACGCCGGTCACGCGCGACGGCACGACGGACTTGGGCCGGCCGGTCCTCTTCGTGGGCGAGACGCAGCTTCTCACCACGGGTGGCCTCCTGCCGCTGGTCTTCGAGATCGAGGCGACGTCGCTTGGGGATGCGGTCGACAAGTTCTCCGAAGGCGCCGAAGCCGCGATCGAACGGACGCGGCGCGAGATCGAGCAGATGCGCCGGGAAGCGGCGTCGCAGATCATCGTGCCCGACCACATGCCCGGCAACCTCGGCGGCCCCGGCGGCGGCCTCATCCGCGGTCGCTGACCGCTGACGCGGACCGACGATAAGGGCCCATCTGCTTCGTTGGCTTGTCGGGCCCTCCCTGCGGCGTACGCGGCGTACGCCTCAGTCGTGCCACTCCTCGCCGCCTCGCATCTGGACCCTTCTCGTCGGTCCTAGTGAGCGCTTAGTCAGGGAGGACGGCCACAGCCTTGATTTCGATCAGCGCTCCCTCGCGGAGTAAGCCGGCCACGATTACGCCCGTTGCGGTTGGATATGGAGGGCGGAAGAATTCGCGACGGACCTGCGCGGTGTCGCGATAGCCATTCGTCGTCGTGATGTACTCCGTCGTCTCCACGACGTGCTCGAATCCCGCACCGGCGGCTGCCAGCAGCTTCCCGAACTTCTGGAAGATGAAGCGCGTCTGCCCGACGATGTCGCCCGGCGCCACGAGCTGGTTCTTGTCGTCCACGGCCGTCGTGCCGGCGAGGAACAGCAGGTTCCCGACGCGCAGCGCCGGCGAGAACGTGTAGCGCTCGGGCCACGGGCCCGCGGTGA
>JBGOTH010000247.1:0-5232 GCA_041476345.1 Methylomirabilia bacterium | reverse complement strand
GCTTCAGCACACTGGCCGGATGTTCACGCTGATTCTGGAGTCTGGCGCCCAGGTCCGCGGTGTGGCTGGCGACTCGGTGGACTTCAGCGCTCTCGCGCGGCTGTGGGGACATGCGGCGTTGGTGCGGGGCGTGGCAAAGTTTCGGCCATCCGGGTCGTTGCTCAGGATCGAAGCGGAAGGTGTCGAGGTGGCCAGCGAGAGAGACCTGTCCCTCTGGGCGGCGCCGCCGACGCCTGTGTTCGGCGTGCTCGACGAACGGACGCTCCGTCAGCCTCAGGGGCCACGATCAGGAGTCGCTGCCATCTTCGGCCAACTGCCGGGTGAAGAGAGCGACGAAGAGATCATCGAGGCGCTCCAGCGTCTTTCATGAGCCGGTGTCGAGGCTGCTGCTCCTCGACACGAACATCATCATTCATCTGGCTTCCGATCCATCAACCCGTCGCCGATCCGATCCGCGAGGATCGCTACGGCCAGCGCGTAGTGATGCGCGTAGTTGTAGCGACACCCGCACCTCGAACCCCCACGGTTCGTCGCCCCGCCACCCGTGGCCCTTGAGACAGTTGGCGATCGACGCAAACGTGTCCGTGTGCGACGTCCAGATGTCCCGCCGTCCGTCGTCATCGAAATCGACCGCGTACGCGAGATAGCTCGACGGCATGAATTGCGCCTGGCCCATCGCGCCCGCCCACGAACCCTTCATGCTCGGCGCATCGATGTGGCCGGCGTCCACCATTGTCAGCGCGTCGAAGAGCTGCGCTCGGAAGAGGCCGATGGCGAGCGTCTGGAAGACGGGGATGTCGCCCGTGTACGCCCCGAACCCCGTCTCGATGCCCCTGGTCGGCATCCTATTTGTCACGCGTGCTGGCGGCGCGGTCGCGCGCGACGAAGTTGTCGGGAGGTATGGGGACCGCCGCGAAGCGGCGACGGAGCGAGCGGCGGCCGGTGGCCCATGGGGTCCGGCTGACCCGTTCCCCACCAAACGCTGTTGGCGGCAGAAAGCTGAGATGGAAATAGCAGGCGGTTGATTACGAGGCGACGGCTCGGGGGTCAGAGGACCCCGTGGGCCGCCGGCCGCCGCTCGCCCCGTCGTCGCTTCGCGGTTGTCGCCACGCCCGCTGATAGAATCGCGGTGATGCGACCGCGACGCGTCGGCGTGATCTTCGGCGGCCAGTCAGGCGAGCACGAGGTGTCGCTCGCATCCGCCGCATCCGTGATCGCGGCCCTCGGCACGCGTGGCCACACCGTCGTCCCCATCGGCATCGCGCGCGACGGGCGGTGGGTCGTCGGCGGCGACCCGATGCGGGCGCTCTCCGACGAAGCACGCCAAGCGCTTCCGTCCGGTGACGCGATCGGAGGCGTCAAGAAAGCGCTCGCCGATCGCGCGGACAGCCGGAGCGTGAGCGGCGCGTCGCTCGCCCGCACCGAGCCGGCGGGCGGGTTTCCGACGGAGCTCCGCCAGCAGCTCGACGTGGTCGTCGTCATGCTGCACGGGCCGCGCGGCGAGGACGGCACCATCCAGGGGCTGCTCGAGCTGGCCGGAGTGCCGTACACGGGTGCCGGAGTGCTCGCGTCCGCCGTCGGCATGGACAAGGCGATGATGAAGACGGTCTTCCGCGCGCACGGCCTGCCGGTCGTCGACCAGATCGTCGTCACACGCTCCGAATGGCAAACAGATCCCGCCGGCGTGCGGGGGCGCGTGGCCGCGGCGACGGGCTTCCCCTGCTTCGTCAAGCCCGTCAACCTCGGCTCCAGCGTCGGCATCAGCAAGGTAAGGACGCCCGACGAGCTGCCCGTCGCCCTCGACGAGGCGGCGCACCACGATCGCAAGATCATCGTCGAGCGCGCCGTGGCGTCCCCCCGCGAGATCGAAGTGAGTGTCCTCGGCAACGATTCACCGGAGGCCTCGCTGCCCGGCGAGATCATCTACACGAGCGAGTGGTACGACTACGAGACGAAGTATGCGGAGGGCCAGGCGCGCGTCGTGTGCCCCGCGCCCATCTCCCCCGCCCTCACCGCGCGCGTCCGCGCCCTCGCCGTCGACGCTTTCCGCGCCATCGACTGCGCGGGCATGGCGCGCGTCGACTTTTTCCTCGAGGGCGAGGATCGCCTCTGGCTGAACGAGATCAACACCATCCCCGGATTCACGAGCACGAGCGGCTACGCGAAGATGTGGGAGGCATCCGGGCTCGACTACGCGTCGCTCATCGAGCGGCTTGTCGAGCTCGCCCTCGAGCGCCATGCCGGGAAAAACAGTTGACCGTCATGGACGGTCAAGGTCCAACAGTTAGCCTCTTCGTCATCTCCGGCGGCGGCACCGGCGGCCACACGAGCCCCGGCTTGGCCGTCGCCGCCGCCCTGCGTGCGCGCGGGCATCGGTGCGCGTGGATCGGCAGCCGCGACGGTATCGAAGCGCGACAGGCCCCCGCGGCCGGCCTGGAGTACGTCGCGATCCCGACCGGCAAGCTCCGGCGCTACTGGGACTGGCACAACGTCAGCGATCTTGCCCTCAACGTCCCTGCCGGCATCGTCGGCGCCTGGCGCGCTCTCGGGCGGCTTCGCCCGCGCGCCGTCTTCGCCACCGGAGGGTTCGTCGCGCTCCCCGTCGTCGTCGCCGCGGCCATGCGAGGGATTCCGACCGTGATCCACGAGCAGACAGCCGTGCCCGGCCTCGCGAACCGGCTGTGCGCGCCGCTCGCCCGGAAAATTGCAGTGACATATCGCGAGTCCTCGGCGCAGGAGTCCACCAGGCATTTCGCGACCCACAAGGTCATCGTGACCGGCAACCCTGTGCGTCCGGAGCTTCGCGGCGGCTCGCGCGCCGATGCGCTCGCGCGCTACGGCTTCGATCCGGGGCTGCCCGTCGTGTACGTCACCGGCGGGGCCCAGGGCGCTCACCGGATCAATCGCGCGGTGGGCGATGCGCTCCCCGCCCTGCTCGAGCATGTCCAAATCGTGCATCAGTGCGGGGACAACCCGGAGACCGGGGACCACGCGTGGCTGCTCGAACGCGCCGCGGCGTTGCCGGCGAGGCTGGCCGCGCGCTACGTCGTGACTCCGTTCGTCGGCGCGGAGCTCGCGGACCTCTTCGCGGCGGCGTCGCTGCTGATCAGTCGGGCGGGCGCGGGGACGGTGAACGAGTGCTGCCAGCTCGGGGTGGCGGCGCTCTATATCCCGCTGCCGGGAACGAGGGGCGACGAGCAGTCAGCGAACGCACGGCTGGTGGCCGGCGTCGGCGGCGCCGAGGTGCTCCCGCAAGACGCGCTCACGCCGGCCGCGCTGGCCGAGCGCGTGATCGCGCTCGTGGCGACGCCGCACCGGTTGAAGGACATGGGCGAGCGCGCGGTCAGCCTCGCCGTGCCGGACGCCGCAGCGCGGATCGCGGACCTGCTCGAGTCGCTGTGACCCTATGCGGCCGCGGAAAGACGACGGCGGCGGGCGGGCGACCACGGAGATCCGAGCGCAACGGGCAGCCCGCGCAGCGCGGGATCGTGCGGCAGTGCGTCTTGCCGACGGCCACGAAGAGGGCGTGCATCTCGTTGAAGAGCGCCGGATCCGACGGAAGGTGAGCTTCGAGAAACTCGCGCGCCGGCTCATAGCGCGTCGAGGCGGGGATCAGCCGGTGACGCGCGAGCACACGGCGTGTGTACGCATCGGCCACGAAGACGGGCCGGCCGGCCGCGTAGAGAAGGATGGCATCGGCCGTCTCCGGCCCGAGCCCGGGAACCGCGAGCAGCGCGGCGCGGAGTGGCAACAGCGGCTCACGTCTGAGCCCGTGAAAGCGCCCGGCGAAGCGCGTGTTCAGCCAGCGCGTGAAGTCGCGCAGCCGGCGGGCTTTCAGTCGATAGGTGCCGGCGGCGCGGACCGTGGCCGCGAGATCGGTCTCCGTCACCGCGGCGAGCCGGCGAGGATCGAGCAGCCGGCGCGCCCGCAGCTGCGCCACGGCGCGCGCGGCGTTCGTCCACGCCGTGTTCTGCGTGAGGATCGCGCCGGCGGCGATCTCGTAGGCGCTCCGTCCCGGCCACCAGGCCTGCGGGCCGAAGCGACGCAGAAGCGCGACGTGCAGGCGCAGCAGGCGCGCCTTCAGCGGATCGCGAGGCGGTCCCGGAATGCGCCGCCAACGGGGAAGGAGCAGTCTTAACGACCCGATGCTCGCGCTCATCGTCCTCCTCCAAGCGCTGACGCTTGCCGTAAGCGGGCCCGCGACCTCACTCGAGTATCTGCCGATCTGGGTCGCGGCCGGCCATGGACACTTCGACCGCCAGGGCTTGAGCATCACGTTGAAGTCCACGCGCGCGGAGGTCGGTGCCGCCGAGGCGCTCGCGCAGGGCCAAGCCGACCTCGTCGCCACCTCGCTCGAGGCCATGCTGCGCTTCGGGATTCGCGACGCGCAGAATCCGCGCCTGTTCCTCGGACTCACGGCCGCGCCGCCCGTGGCGCTCGTCGTCGACACGCGTCACGCGGGCCGGGTGCGCACGGTGCACGACCTCGCCGGCCTCCGCGTGGGGCTGAGCGCGCCGGGGGCGCCCGAGCATGCCTGGCTCAACGCCCTGCTGGCGCGAGCCGGGCTCACGCCGTCGCAGGTCCACGTCCTGAGCGTGGGCGAGCGGGGTCTCGAGCGAGCGCTGGTCGCCGGCGACGTGCACGCGGTGCTCGTCCCGGACCCCGCCGCGACTCGTCTGCTCGCGGAACGACGCGCGAGCCTCCTGGCCGACCTGCGCACGCCCGTCGACGCGCAGCGCGCGCTGGATGCGCCGACCGTCAACGCCGCGGTGTTCCTCCGTGTCGAGCGGCACGTCGGCGAGAGGGAGCTCGCCGCGTTTGCGCGCGCGGTGCTCGCCGCCGAAGACCTGATCACGGCGGGGGCGACGAGCGCGCTCGCCGCGAAGCTCCCGCGGAACGTGGTTGGCACGACGGAGGAGTTCGAGGCCCGCGTACAGCAGGCGAAGACCCTCTATCTGGCGCGCGGCCGGGTGACTCTGCAACAGCTCGAGTCGACGCAGGCCTTCCTCCGTGATCAGCTTTCGCTGCCGTCCCGGGCGCGTCTCCAGCTCCTGATGCCCGGGCGTCTGGGCATCATCCCCGGTCAGCCACTCCGCTGATCCGGACGCCGGCCGCCGTCAGGAGCGAGCCGGTGAGCGAGAGCGGAAGCCCGATCACGTTCGTGTAGGAGCCGACCACCGCGTCCACGAGCGCGCCGTCGAGGTCCTGGATCGCGTACCCGCCGGCCTTGTC
>JBGOTH010000246.1:0-5240 GCA_041476345.1 Methylomirabilia bacterium | reverse complement strand
GCTGGTCGACGAGCTGTCGTCCGTCAACGCGTGGTCCGCCGTGGCCGAGTCGGCATCAGACTGACGTGCGTCAACGCGCACGACGAAGATGTCGACGCTTTTGAGCGAGTCCGCGAGGAAAGGCGCGTCGGTCAGCCGAACGACCCACGAGGTGTCTTTCGACAACCCGTCACCGCGCCAGGCTTTCGGGCTGGTGACCTGCTTCGTCCAGACGAGACTCATCGTTTTCTCCTCACGTATGTCTCGGATCGAGTGCGTCGCGCAGGCCGTCGCCCAACACGTTCAGCGCCATCACGATGCAGAAGATCATCAGCCCCGGATAGAGCGCCATCCAGGGCGCCTGGGAGAGATATCGCTGCGCGGCGTTGAGCATGCTACCCCACGACGGCGCCGGCGGCTGCTGGCCGAGTCCGAGGAACGACAGGCTCGCCTCCGCGATGATCGCCGCCGCCACCGTGATGCTCGATTGGATGAAGAGCGGCGGCAGCATGTTGGGGAGCACGTGGCGCACGGCGATGCGCGCGTGCGAGCCACCGACGGCGCGTGCCGCCTCCACGTACTCCTCCGTCTTGAGCGTCAGCACGGTCCCGCGCGCCAGGCGCACGAAGATCGGCAGCGTGGCGATCCCGATCGCGATCATGGCATTGGTCAGGCTCGGCCCGAGGAAGGCGGCCAGCGCGATCGCAACGATCAGGAACGGAATAGCCAGCATGGCGTCGGTGATCCGCATGATAACGCCGTCCACCCACCCGCCGGCGTACCCGGACATCAGGCCGAGCGGGATGCTGCAGGCCACGGCGATGGTGACCGGGATCACGCCCGCCAGCAGCGAGGCCCGCGCCCCCCAGATGAGACGCGACAGCACGTCGCGGCCGACCTCGTCGGTGCCGAGCCGATGCACGTCCGACGGCGGCTTCCGGATGGCGCTGAAATCGGTCGCGTTCGGGTCGAAGGGCGCCAGATGCGGCGCCGCCAGCGCGATCGCGATGAACGCGACGACGACCGCGAACGCGATCATCGCCGGCGGGCGGCGCAGCACGCGCTTCATCCACGCAACCGGCCGCGCTTCATCCGCGGAGTCTCGGATTCGCGAGAAAGTAGAGGACATCCGCGAGCAGGTTCAGCAGCACGAACAGCGTGGCGGATACCAGGACGACCCCCTGCACCACCGCGTAGTCGCGGTTGAACACGCCGTCCACGAGCAGCTTGCCGAAGCCCGGAATCGCGAAGATCTGCTCGGTGAGCACCGCGCCGGACAGAAGGCGCCCGAACTCGATGGCGCCGAGCGTGATCACCGGGATCAGGGCGTTGCGAAGCGCGTGCTTGGTCACGACCAGCCATTCCGGCACGCTCTTCGCCCGCGCCGTGCGCACGTAGTCCGCGCTCAGCGTCTCGAGCATCGCGCTCCGCGTGTGGCGCATCATCACGCCCGCCACGCCGGTGCCGAGCACGAACGACGGCAGGAGGATCGTCGTCAGGTTCAGGCGCAGGTTCTCCCACGGCGGGACGTAGCCGGAGGCGGGCAGCCAGCCGAGCCGCACCGCGAAGAGCAGGATCAGCATGATGCCGAGCCAGAAGTGCGGTACCGACAACCCCGAGAGCGCGACGAGGTTGGCCGTGACGTCGATCGGCGTCCCTTTGCGGGCCGCGGAGACGATGCCGGCGGGCACGCCAAGCACGAGCGCGATCAGCATCGAGCCCACCGCGAGCTCCGCGGTCACCGGCAGCTTGGAGAGGAGCAGCTCGGACACCGGGATCCGGTTTCGCAGCGACTGGCCAAAATCGCCGCGCAGGACGTTGCCGATCCAGAAGCCGTACTGCGCGACGAGCGGCCGGTCGAGATGGTACTTCGCGCGGATCGCCGCCACGACCGCCTCATCCTGCTCCTCACCCGCGAGCGCGATCGCCGCGTCGCCCGGCAAAAGCTGCTGGAGCCCGAAAATCAGCACGGAGACGACGAACAGCGTCGGCACGAGCACGGCCAGCCGCCGCGCGACGAACAGCCAGAAGCTCACGCCGATGCGCTCAGGAGAGCTTCAGGCCCCTGAGCCGGATGATCCCGTCGGGATACGGCGTGAAGCCCTGGAGCTTCCCGCTGAAGCCCGTGAACACGCGCCGGTGCCAGAGGTGCAGCCCCGGCAGGTCGCGCAGGAGAAACTCGGTGGCTTGCTCGTAGAGCTTCTTGCGCTCGGCGGGATCGGCCACGTGGCGCGCTCGGGTCACGAGCGCGTCGAAATCGGCGTTGCAGTAGTGGCTGTCGTTCTGCGCGCCCTTGCACGTGTAGTGCGTGAAGATGTTGCCGTCGGGATCCGGCCGCCCGCTCCAGAACGTGAAGTACGCCTCGTAGTCGCCTCGCTTCCCCGCCGTGAGCATCGTGACGTTCTCCTGCGTCTGGATCGTCATCGTGATCCCGGCCTCGGCGAGCATGGCCTGGATCAGCAGGGACGCCTCCTGCCGATCGCGCTCCGGCGGCACGATCAGCGTGAAGGCGAGGTTGGGCTGCCCGGCGTCGCGCAAGAGCTGCTTCGCGCGCGCGACGTCGCGCTTCCTGACCGGGAGCTTCGCGTTGTAGTACAGGTTCGACGGGCTCACGAACTGGTTGCCGGGAATGTACTCGTCGTTGAAGATGGCTTTGACGAGCGCCGCCCGGTCGATCGCGAGGTCGATAGCCTGGCGGAGGCGGACGTCCGCGAGGAGCTTGCTCTTCGGGCCGTTGTTCACGTTGAGGCGGATCACCTGGAAGCCGAGCTCGGGGACGCCGACGATCTTGAGGCGGCTGTCGTCGCGGATCTGCTTGAGATCGGTCGGCGAGACGCGCTCGATCATCGTGAGGTCGCCCGAGCGCAGGCTCGCGACCCGCGCGGTCGAGTCGGTGATCGGCACGAACTCGACGCGGTCGATGTGGATGTTGGCCTTGTCCCAATAGTCGGCGAAGCGCTCGAGCACGATCTTGCCCTGCGCCACGCGCTCGACGAACTTGTAGGGCCCCGCGCACACGGGCTTCGTGCCGAACTTGTCGCCCAGCTCCTTCGCCGCCTTCGGCGAGACCATCATGCCGGCGCGGTCGGTCAGCGCGGCGAGCAGCGGGACGAGGGGCTGCGACAGGTTGAGCCGCACGGTCAGGTCGTCGACGACGTCCACCTTCGCGATCTCGCCGATCTCCGACTTGCGGAACGAGCCCGGCATGGTGATGTGGCGCTCGATGTTGAAGCGGACGGCCTCCGCGTTGAACGGCTCCCCGTCGTGGAACTTCACGCCGGGCCGCAGCTTGAGCGTGACCGACCGGCTGTCGCGCGCCCACTCGTAGCTCGTCGCGAGCTGCGGAACGATCTTGAGATCAGGCGTGACGTCGAAGAGCTTGTCGCAGAGCGCCGCGAACACGAGCCGCCCGACGTAGGCGCGGCTGATGGTCGGATCGAGCGCGTCCGGATCGTCGTTGAGCCCGATACGCAGCACGCTCTGTGCGGACGCGGAGCCGGCGGTGAGCAGCAGCACGGCGATGAAGGTCGTCAGGATGCGTGTCATGTACGAGGATCCTCCTTGCGTTCGTTGTTCACGGTGTCCGTCAGCATCGCGCAATCGGTAAAGGACACGTCAGGAATATAGCCGACGGCCGAGGTCGAGGCTCGGACTTGCCACCCACGCGATCCCGCGTTAGGGTCACCCATGACAAAAATGAGCCGGATCGTCGGCGTGTCGCTGTTGTCAGTCATCCTCGGCGTCCTGGGCACGGTAGACCTCGGCCGGGCCCAAACCAAGACCGACTTGACGATCGGGTTGTCGGGCCTCGCGTCCGAAACGCTCGATCCGCCCGTGGCCGGGCACTTCGTGAAGTACTACCTGTCGATGATGTTCGACTACCTCGTCGGCAGCACGGCCGACGGGCAGCTCTCCACCACGGGCGGCCTCGCCACGAAGTGGGAGAATTCCGCCGACCACAAGCGCTGGACGTTCCACCTGCGCCAGGGCGTCACCTTCCACAACGGCGATCCCGTGACGTCGGCGGACGTCAAGTTCAGCCTCGAGCGCGCGGCGGGCAAGCGGTCCACCACGGGCTACGCGGGCCTCCTGCGCACGCTCGTCGACCGGATCGAGACGCCGGCGCCCGATCGCGTGGTGATCGTCACCAAGGAGTCGACGCTCATCATCCCGGCCTATCTGTCGCGCACGCTGTCCAGCGAAGGGATGATCGTCCCCAAGAAGTACATCGAGTCCGTGGGCGACGACGCGTTCGCGCGCAAGCCCGTGGGCAGCGGCCCCTTCAAGTTCGTCGAGCAGGTGACCGGCTCGCACATCAAGCTCGCCGCCGTGGAGAACCACTGGCGCACGGGCACGCCGAAGTACAAGACGATGACCTTCCGCCTGGTGCCGGAAGAGACGACGCGGATCGCCTTGCTCCGGCGCGGCGAGCTGGACATCGCGGAAGTGAGCCGCGAGCGCGTCAAGGAATTGCAGCGCGAGGGCTTCCCGATCCAGTTCCGCCGCGAGGAGGCGCTCTTCCACATGTGGTGGGTCCTCGACCCGACGGGCTGGCCCGCGCCCATGAAGGACAAGCGCGTGCGCGAGGCGATGAACATCGCCATCGACCGCGCGGAGATCGTGCAGAGCGTCTTCGGCGGGTACGCGGAGCCCGCCGCCATTCCCCTCGGGCTCTCGTGGACGTTCAAGGAGATCGGGCTCCGGATCACGCCCGAGCTGTCGTACGTCTACGATCCCGCGCGGGCCAAGAAGCTGCTCGCGGAGGCCGGGCTCGCCAACGGCTTCCCGCTCGACGTCTACGCGTTCCAGCTCACGGGCTTTCCCGAGGGCAAGGCCGCGGCGGAAGCGATCGCGGGCTACTGGGATAAGATCGGGATCAAGACGAAGCTGATCCCCGTCGACTACCCGGCCTTCCGCAAGAACTGGGTCGACCGCAAGACGCCAGGCGCCATCGGGTACTTCAACATCGCCAACCGGAGCTGGGTCGGCGCCTACGCGCTCCTCGAGAAGATGGCGTACTCGCCGTCGAAGGCGAACGACACCGCGCACGACCCCGAGATCGACGGCATGATCGCGCAGGTCATGAAGCAGACGGACCCGCAGAAGATCAACGCGCTCATGCGCAACATCTATACGCGCCTACGCACCGAGCACTACGGCCTGCCGATCGCGAACCTGCATTCCGCGTACGCGACGTCGAAGACGCTCGGCAAGTGGAACCCGGGCGCGGTGATGTACGACTTCTTCCTCGACGAGCTGGC
>JBGOTH010000245.1:0-5246 GCA_041476345.1 Methylomirabilia bacterium | reverse complement strand
GCGACGTGAGCGATGTGGATCGACTCATCCTGCTTGCCGATCCACCGCGGCGTGTGCTGCACGACGCTGGTGGGCGTGACGGCGACCTGGGTGGGGAAGAGATGATTCCCGCGCGTCCACGAGCTCGCCCGGAACACATCGCCGCTCATGAACGGGCGTCGTTTACGGACGATCACCCACAACAGCATCGCCGCAAGGACGACGAGTGCTATCAGCGCGTACGCGGCCCACGTCCAGAGCTCTCGCGAGTCCATCGCTCCAGCGCTCAGGCGACGTCGAGCTCAGGATCTTGTCGCGGCATGCCGGAGACGTTACCACGTCATCGATGCGACAGGACGTCGACGGGTGAGTCGGCCTCGTTATTGTCCGAGCACTTTCTTTACCTGGCCGATCTTTTTCTGAACTTTGCCGACCACCTTTTCAACGTTGCCTCTGGCCTCCAGGTCGGGATCGTGTGTCAGTTTCCCCACCTTCTCTTTTACCGCACCCTTCACTTCGTGAATCTTGCCTGCGACCTCGTCCTTGCTACTCGGTTTCATGACGCTCTCCTCCGGATCAGGGGGATGCCGTTCCTCGTGGTTCTCGTCCCTTATATGCCCTGGCAGGGCGAGAGGCTATTGGCCTTTGGTTCGATGGCAGGACGCGTTGCGCGGTCATAAACATACGTCGGTAGTTTGCTTGCCGTGGCGCTCGCTCTCCATAGGACCAAGGTCCGATAGGCGTGCCGGGAGTCACGGCCTAGGCTCGGTCCGGAGCGGCTGGGCTCTCCATGCCGTCCGGGGACCTTGTCCAAGGAGAAGGAGACCGCACGATGACGGCAGCAGCGCCGGTGGTTTTTGTCGTGGACGACGATCCCTCCGTGGGCGAGAGCCTGACGCGCGTGATGACGTCGGCCGGCTACGCGGTAGAGGCGTTCGCGTCCGCGGGAGATTTTCTGACGCGTGAACCGTGTGTCGGGCCGTGCTGAGCGAAGTGTCGAGTCTGCGGCACGCCGTCGTTGCCCTCATGACACGATCTTGATCGTGCGTGCCGGAAGCCATTGAGCATGACGTGGCTCACGTGGCTCGTGCTCGCCGCCGTCGTTGCCGCAATCGCGGCCGTCAGCGGCATCAAACCCAAAGGAACGCGACACGTCGCGCACACGCAGATGATGGGCGTGGCGCGGTTCGTGCTAGTGGTACTCGTCCTGATCCTCGCGTATCTCGCCTATCGGACGAGATAGCGCTAGAGGCCCTGGGACCCGCCAAAGTGCTGACCACCGCCGGAGGATTTCCGGGATGAGCCCAAGATCCAGTAGACGCGCCGGAAGCCGCTAACTAAATTCAGAGACCAACGTGCGTGTGGCCGGAAGGGGCCGCGAGGAGATCATGCGGACTCGCGAAATCACAATGCTCTGCGCTGCCATGGTCATAGGTACAGCGCCAATCACGGCATCGGCGACGGTCGCGACGGCGACGCACCGGGCGCCGGTGATGCTGCTGGCGCAGGCGGCCGGTATCAACCGCGAGACCGGCCTGCCGGGAAGCGCGGGGCCAAAAGACGACGGTGTCGTGCAGCGCGGGGGGCAGCCCAATGCGGGTGAGGTGCGGCTGGGCAACGCGGACGGCAACAGCCCGTCGGCGTCGGCTGGCACCCTGCGGGTGGAGCACGCCTCACCGCTGACCGACTTGTCCGCGCCGACCGTGATGATGTTTCGTTTCCAACAGCGCACTGAACATGCTGCCCTGTGTGGCATTGTTGCCCATACGTTGCGACATCAGTTCGCCCACATTGCGGCGGATGGACCCATTCGGATCGAACGCCGGGTCGAGAATCTTCCCGACTTCATCCAGTTGCAGCAGAGTGTTGCCCAGCATCGTCAGCGCCCTGGGAACAAACAGACCGTTGTCGGCGGCGCTTCCGCTCACTTCCAACAAGGAAGTCCCCACATTGATCTGTTGCAGACCCTGATTCTGGCGGGAGGCCAGGAGTTGATCGATGCGGCGGCGGAATTCGGTCGGGTTGGATTCCTCCGTTGTCTGGCTGATGCGGATCACGAGGCCGGCGGCTTCGTCGCCATTCCCTTCGCCGATCGCCAGCAACAGCTTCAGCAGGTTCTCCTGCATGCCCGGCGTCGTGTGGCCGACCATGCCCAGATCGAGCAACGCGATACGCCCATCGTCGGTGAGAAACAACCCGTCCACGAGCACCTGTTTCAAAATACGCCCTGAACAACTTCTCGGCCAGGGGCGTGCCTTTCATGGCCAGACGGGCGAGCGGACCGAGCGCGGTCACCTTCCGGCCCTGGATGTAGTCCATCGTGAGCACGCAGCGGGTGCTGTAGTCCGGCACCGGCTCTCGCCCCCGCATGACCCGCCTACTGGACCTTGGTCCACTAGGCGGGACCGGCGACGGGTACTAGATTCGGACAGGGTGGCGGGGAGGATTTGTCATGAAAAGATTCCTGATCGGACTGGCCATTCTCTTCCTTGTGGCTCCGGTGGCGGTATCGGCTCAGGGTCTGGGGCACACGATCTCCACACCCGGACAAGTGCCGACGCAGGTCGCGCCGAACTATGGCGGTGACGCCACGATTCCCACGCCCCGGCCCCTGCCGACGCAAGTCGCGCCGAACTACGGAGGTGGCGCCACGATCTCGGTACCCGGGCAAGTGCCGATGCAAGTCACGCCGAACCCTGGTGCTGGCTACACGCCAGGGCCACTGCCGACGCAGGTCGTTCCTCGATAGGAATGAGGATTCAGACCAAAGCCCAACAGACGCAACGGTCCGCGCCCGATAGTTTTATTCGTAGGGTCATCAAGGAGGAAACATGCTGAGGAGCATGACGAGCAATCTCAGGGGTTTCACGGTCGGAGCGACGGATGGCGACATCGGCGATATCGGCCATGTCGAAGACTTCCTCGTTGACGATGCGACGTGGATGATTCGCTACATGATCGTGGACACGCGCAACTGGTGGCCGGGCAAGCAGGTGCTCGTATCGCCCGAGTGGATCGAGCGCGTCGACTGGAGCGACTCAAAGGTGCACGTGCGTCTGACGCGCGAGCAGATCAACAAGGGCCCCGAGTACGATCCGTCAGGCCCTGTCAGCCGCGACTACGAGGCGCGGCTGCACGACCACTACGGGCGGCCGAGCTACTGGAGCACCTCATGAGCACCCTGCTGATCGTTCTGATCGTGCTACTTCTCTTCGGTGGGGGAGGCGGCTGGTATTACGGCGGGCCGTACATTGGCGGTGGCCTCGGTTCGCTCGTCGTGCTCATCCTCATCATCTTGGCCCTGACGGGACGCCTCTGAATCGAGGGAGAAGGAACGCGAACTCAGCCACGCCGCCTGCGCGCTGGCGGCGGTGGGATCGCGCGCGTGCCGCCCGGCGCCTTGCGAGCTTCGCTCAGTCCGATCGCGATGGCTTGCTTCCTATCGGTGACGATCTTCCCCTTCGGCGAGCCGGAGTGGAGCTTGCCCTTGCTGAACTTCCGCAGTTCCGTTCGCACGACCTCGCGCGGCTTCTGACCCTTGATCGGCATGTCAGCCTACCTTCCTCGAATAGCGCGGCTGACGTCGGACGATCAGACCGTCAGACGCACCAGCGACAGCAACACGATCCAGACGAGCACGCCTGTCGCGACGCCGAGGGCAACCCCCGCGAAGTCACGCGACTGCTCATGTTCGAAGGCTCGTCGCCGCTCGGCGCGCGGAGCGCTGGCAACCGGGATCGACGAGGTCCGGCTCTGATACGGTGCAGGCAGCGCGACATTCGAGGCGATCATCCTGCCCCGAATCTAGTACCCATCGCTGGACCCGCCTAGTGGACCAAGGTCCAAGCGTTTGACGCCGTGACCGAGATGCGCGGTTCGGGGGCACGAGCCGCAGTCCTACAGATCATCGATGCTCTCGAGAAGCAGGGACACCAGACGCTATCCAGTGACCTTCGCGATCGAACTGCACGACCTGCGTGTTTTAGGTCGCGTCAGCTCGCTGGATCGCCGTACGACACCGCCGGGAGGACGAGCCGCGGAGATCGGTGCATCTGTGCTTGCCGTTCAGATTGCGGAGGGGTCGGGCCTCACGCCCGTGCCGATCTCCGCGGCCCGTCCTCCCGATGACGCCTAGCGCCGTGCCCACGGGCAGGCGCGGTACTCGATCCACTGCAGGAGCCACGTGGTGGCGACGCCGAGGATGCCGAACGTCACCACGCCCGCGAAGACGTCCTTCGTCTCCATGAGCTGGAACGACTCCCACAGGAGAAAGCCGAGCCCGGCCTTCGTGGCCTCGATCTCCGTGATGAACACGAGGATGAGCGCCATGCCCATGCCGAGGCGCAGACCCGTGAAGATGTTCGGCAGGGCGCCGGGCAGGATCACTTTCACGAACACCTGGGGGCGCGTCGCTCCGAGATCGACGGCGGCTTTCAGCAGGAGCGGGTTGATCGCCTTCACGCCGGTGATCGTGTTGACGAGCACGAGGAAGAGCACGCCGACGGCGATGGTGACGATCTTCGAGGTGTCGCCGAGCCCGAACCAGAGCAGGAAGAGCGGGAAGAGCGCGGACTTCGGGATCGGGTAGACGGCGGCGATCCACGGGTCGAGCACGTCCTCGATCCAGCGAATGGCGCCCGCGAGCAGGCCGAGCGCCACGCCGACGAGGGCGCCGTACACGAAGCCCTGCACGAGCCGGTTCAGGCTCGCGAGCACGGCCCAGGGCAGCCGGCCCGACACCGTCATCGCCCCCAGCGCTTTCAGGACCGACAGCGGCGCCGGCAGGAAGAGCTCGTTGACGTTGCCGGTCTGCACGAGGACCTGCCACGCGACGAGGATGAAGAGCGCGGAGCCCGTCTTGCGCAGGAACGAGGCGCTCAACTGCTTTCGCTCATCGCCCGCTCGACCTCTTCGCGCAGGAGGTCGTCGAGCTGTTCAAGGAGCGCGGCGTCGGGGCGCCGGGAAAAGCGGCGGGGCCGCTCCAAAGCGACGTCGATGACCTGCTTGATCCGCCCCGGCCGCGCCGTCATCAAGACGATGCGCGTGCCGAGGAGCACCGCCTCTTGCAGGCTGTGCGTCACGTAGATGAAGGTCTTGCCGGTCTCCGCCCAGATGCGCGTCAGCTCGTCCTGCAGCACGCGGCGGGTCTGCGCGTCGAGGGCGGCGAGCGGCTCGTCGAAGAGCAGGATGGCCGGATCGTTGGCGAGCGCGCGGGCGAGCGCCACGCGCTGCCGCATCCCGCCCGACAGCTCGTGCGGGTAGCGCGT
>JBGOTH010000244.1:0-5269 GCA_041476345.1 Methylomirabilia bacterium | reverse complement strand
GCTGAGCTATCTCGCCGCCGTGCACGCCAACGTTTACATGGACGTCGGCCTTGCGGTGCCCTTCCTCGCGGCCGACATTCCCGCGATGTTCCGGCAGGCGCTGAGCCTCGCGCCGACGAGCAAGCTCCTCTTTTCGACGGACGCCTACAGCATCCCGGAGATCTTCTGGCTCGCGGCGCGGTGGGGACGGTGGGGGCTCGGTGTCGTGCTCGACGAGATGATCGCGCTCGGCGCGCTGGAGACGACGGAGGCGGTCGAGATCGCGCGTGACGTGCTCGGCCGGAACGCCGCGCGCGTGTACGGGCTGCCGGACTAGCGGGCCGCGAGGGAACGGGCGAACAGAGACGGACAACGGCCGGGAGGGCCGGGGTGGACGGCCTCCCGTCCTCGCCGAGGCGGCTGCGGATGTCGCCCGTCCCCCCCGGCCCTCCCGGCCGTTGTCCGTCTCTGTTCGCCCGTTCCTCTCAGCGCCAGAGCTGCGCCGAGGCGAGGCGTGCGCCTTCGGCCATCGCCTTGAACTTCGCCCAGGTGATCTCAGGCTCCACGTTCGACACCGTCCGCGCGAAGGTGGCGAAGCCGCAGTCGGTCCCGGCGATGACGCGCTCGCGGCCGACGACCTCGGCGTAGCGCACGAGGCGCTGCGCCACCAGCTCCGGATGCTCGATGAAGTTGGTCGTGGAATCGAGCACGCCGGGGATGATCAGCTTCTCGTCCGGGAGCCGCACCTCGCGGAACACGGCCCACTCGTGCTCGTGCCGCGGATTGGCGCCTTCGAGCGACAACGCCTGCGGCCGCGCTTTGAGCACCACGCGAATGATCTCCCGCAGCGGGATGTCGCGGTGGTGCGGTCCCTCGTAGTTGCCCCAGCAGAGGTGGAGTCGCATCCGATCGGGTGGAATGTCACGGAGCGCGTGATTCAGCGCCTCGACGTTCGCCTCGGCGATCTTGACGAACTCCGCGTTGCTCAGGCTCGGGAAGGCGAGGTGCCGTCCCATCGCGAGATCCGGACAGTCGACCTGGAGCACGAAGCCCGCCCGGTGGATCGCGTCGTATTCGTCCTTCATCACGTCGACGAGCCGCGCCAGATAGGCCTCGCGGCTCGGGTAGTAGTCGTTGGGCAGGAAGTGCGCGATGACGCCCGGCGAGGCGGCGGTCATGAACGCCTCGGTCGGCTGCACTCCCTCGAGCGCGGCCTGCAGATTGGCGGTGTCCTTCTGCACGGCCGTTCGGTCCTGCCAGTCGATGGGGCCGTTGCACGCGGGGCGCGACACCGTCGACCGCCGCTCGGCACGCCCGGCGGCCTCGGGGAAGTCCGCCCAGTCCGCGCGGCGCGGGACCGCGGCCTGACCGCCGAAGCCGGTGAGACGGTGACGCACGTACGTGGAGTAGCCGACCTTGCCTTGCTCGCCGTCGTTGACGATGTCGATGCCGGCGTCGAGCTGTTTCTTCACGATGTCGGCGACGGCCCGGCGCACGCGCGCCTCGAAGGCGCCGGGGTCCGGCAGCGTCCCGGCGTCCCACGTTTCCAGGAGCGACGTCAGATCGGCGGGGCGCGGAAGGCTGCCCGTGTGCGTGGTGAGGATGCGGTCGGTGCTGGGCTTCACCGGATCAAGCCGCTGGCGGTGCCGGCGGCGGTCATGTCGCCGTCCTGGTTCTCGCACCACACCTCGACGACGACGCGCGTGGCGTCGCCCTCGACGTTCTTCTCCTTCACCACGCCGTGCACCGTGAGCCGGTCGCCCGCGAAGACCGGCTGGATGAAGTTCATCGACATCGTGCCGCCCTTGACGAAGCCGGCGCCGAGGAAGCGCGTCATCATCTCCGAGACGTAGGCGGTCGACATCATGCCCTGGGCGAGCGGCGCCCGGAACCCCTTCGCCCGCGCCCACGCCTCGTCCGTGTGAATGGAGTGCGCCCGCACGATGGAGTACGCGTCGATCTTGCGCTGCCCGACCTCTTTCACGAGGGTCGGCAGCGCCTGCCCGATCCCGATGGCGTCGATGGTCGTCGTCATTCCCGGCTCCTCACTGGCGGAAGATCATTTGTGTGAAGCGGCCGCGCACCAGCACCGTCCCGTGCTCGTCCTCCGTCACGTATTCGGTGACCATGTACGGCTTGCCGCGGCGCTCGTACTTGTCGATCACACGGCCGCGGGAGCGCGCGCGAACGCCGGGCCGGATCGGCTCGAGGAACTCGAACTCCATCTTCGCGTGCAGCCCCGCCGGCACGATGTAGCGGCTGTGACGCAGGCGCAGCGCCTGATTGGCGAGCATGGTCGGGTGCGCGACGGGACCGCCGAACGGCGAGTCTTCGAAGAACCACGGGTGGTGGTCGTCCACCGCGACGGCGTACGTCTCGATCTCTTCGGGGGTGACGAGGAACGTGTCGGACACGAACTCCTCGCCGACCTGGAGCCCTTCGTACGTGAGCGTCCTGAACTCGGTCATGACGCGCGCACGGTAGATGAAGGACGTGCGGGTCGTCAAGCCCCGACCACTCTGTTATGATCCGCCCACGATGCTGCCCCGTCTGACAGAGCTGGTCGGGCGCCTCATGATGGACCCCGAGTTCCTCGCCGAGATCCTCAAAACACCTGACGCCGTGCTCGCCCAGTACGAGTTGACCGCCGACGAGCGGACGGCCGTCCGTCAGGCGCTCGATCGGATGGGGGACACGCCGCCCAGCCGGCGCGCTCACGCCCTCCGCACCGTGCTCCTGAAGCGGGTGGCGACCTGATCGCCGGCCGCTAGAGGCATCTCGTGGCCAGCCACGACGTCGCAGAGTTCCTGCGGGACGTCCGGATCTTCCAGGCGTTCTCCGAGACGGACCGCTTGGCCCTCGCGCTCGTCCTCCGTGAGCGTACCGTGCGCAAAGGCCAGGTGCTCTTCAAGGAGGGTGACGGCGGGGAAGAGATGTTCCTCGTGCGACGCGGCGCGATCGTCGTCTCCAAGACCGTCACCGCGCCCGTCGAGCAGGTCATCGCGCGGCTGGGCGTCGGAGACTTCTTCGGCGAGATGAGCCTCTTCGATCGAGCGCCGCGCTCCGCGACCATCCAGGCGGACACCGACGCGGACGTGGTCCTGCTCGTCCTCGATCGTGGAGATCTCGAAGCGCTCATCGCCGACGACCCGCGAGCCGCCGCGTCCTTCTTCCACGCCCTCGTGCAGGTCTTCATCGAGCGGCTACGCAACTCCACGGACCTCGTTGCCGAGGTCACGCGCTGGGGGCTGGAGGCCACCGGGCTCGACGTCGACAGTCGATGACGGAGACGGTTCCCCGTCGCGCCAAGCTCGAGCTGCTCGTTCGGCGGCCGGATGCCGACGGGGACGGCGAAAGCTTCGAGGTCAAGAAAGTCGGCAGTGCACTCGCGTTCGCGCGCCTGCGCCCGCAGCGCGTTGCACCCGAGACCTACGAGCTGGCCGCCGTGGCGTCGCGCGTGAGCGGGCAGACGAGTTTCATCCTGAAAAACCGGCTCACCGAGCGCTATCTGTTCCTCTCCGAGCCCGAGAAGTTCCTCTGGGAAGCGATGGACGGCCGCGCCTCGCTGCAGGACCTCGCCACCTCGTACGTGCTCCGCTACGGCGCGTTCGATTTCGACATCATCCCGGCGCTCATCCGGAAGCTGCAGCGTGCGCATCTGCTCGTGCTCATTCCGGGCTCACGCCTGCGTAATGCGCTCGCGCGCAGCCGCGCGCACCGGCTCGCAAAGGTGGTGGAGAGCTCGCTGACCGTCCTCGAGCGCATCAACGTGTCCAGCCGCACGGTGGACGCGTTCTTCCACCGCCTCTACCGCTTCGGTGGCTTCCTCTTCTTCACGCGCGGGGCCGCGGCGGTGTGCGCGGTGCTGGCCGTCGCGGGGTTGGTCGCGGGGGTCAGGCTCTGGCACAGCGCGGAAGAGGTGTTGGCGGGACTGGGCGAGCATCCCATCCTCGCGATCCTCGCCGTGAAGGTGCTGTTCCTCTTCACCGTGGCCGCGCACCAGCTGGTGCACGGTCTTGCCCTCGTCCACTACGGCCGCCGCGTGCGCGAGTTCGGCTTCACCTTCCTCCACGGATTCGTGCCGACGTTCTACGTCGACGTGACCGACGTCTTCATGACGAGCCGGCGCGCGCGCGTGGTCACCGCGGTGTCCGGCGCCCTCGTCCACCTCGTGCTCGGCTCGTTGTGGTTCCTGGTGTCGGTGGGCTCGGCGTCGGGCTTCATGCGGGCCTTCGCCGCCGCGTCGGGCATGATCCAGTGGCAGGCCTTCGTCATCGCGAGCTACCCGTTCTGCTTCATCGAGATGGACGGCTACCACGTGCTCGTCGACACGCTCGGGGTGCCGACGCTCAAGAGCGACGCCATTGGCTACGTCGCGGCGCTCGTGCGCGGACGCGCGCCTGCGCCGGCCACGCGCGAAGAGTGGCTCTGGATCGGCTACGTCGTCCTGTCAGTCCTCTCCATCGCCGGCTTCATCGCCTTCAACGTCTGGCTGATCGCCCACGCGACCTGAGAACATGGGGGGCTCCGGGCGCCCCCCAAGCCCCCCGGCGCTCGGGGCCCCCCGGCGCAGCCGGGGCGCCCCTCGATCACGCGATTCGTTCACGGGCTCTGAGGTGAGGGCCGCCACCGCGGCGGTAATCGCCCGCGCGGTCTCCGGATGCTCGTTGGGCTGCGCGAACGCCGCCGTCTGCGCATCCAGTGACGCGGCGGCGAGGCGGGCCTGCGCGCGCGCGCGAAGAGCGTCGCCGACCGCCGACCCCATCTCCGCCAGCATGGCGAGGCCGAGCCGCGCGCGCCGCTCGGGTGTGGCGGTCGTGGCGAGGCGCCGCGCAAAAACCGTGGCGAGCTGTGACGACACGCGGACTTCTCCGGCGCCGACCTGCGCCAGGGCCAGTGGCACCGGCCCCCACGTGAACGCGATGCCGGCGGTGATCTCGCGGAGCCCGGCCGCGAGCGGCGCCGCGCTCGAGGCCACCACGATCTCGACGAGGCCGTCGCGCACCGCACGAACCATCCGTTGCGGCGATGCCTGCGTCGCGGAGGGCGCCGCCACGGCGCGCGGCGTGCCGTCGGCGGCGAGGCGAAGGTGATCCTCGAGCGGAGCGCCCAGGGCCCACAGCGCGCAGTGCACGCCGTCCAAGCCGTCGTGCACACGCAGCGGCGCGCGGCGTCGGATCACGCCCCAGTCTTCGCGATAGTACGTGCGCCCGCGCCACACCACCTTCTCGATGCGATCCCGCCACTGCACGTACGCCTCGTCTTCGAACGACGGGGTGAAGGGCGCCGG
>JBGOTH010000243.1:0-5281 GCA_041476345.1 Methylomirabilia bacterium | reverse complement strand
CTTTACGCGCGCGCCGGTATCGCCGACTACTGGATCCTGAACCTGATCGACGGCAGGCTGGAGATCTACCGCACTCCCGAGGCCGACGCGTCGTCGCCGTTCGGCTGGCGCTACGTCTCACGCGACATCGTCAGCGCGGACGCGACCGCCTCACCCCTCGCGGCGTCGAGGGCCCTCGTCGTCGTTCGCGACCTGCTTCCGTAGCGCAGCCGGTCAGTCGAAAATCACCCCGCCGTCGACGTTGAAGCTCTGGCCGGTGATGTTGCGCGCGCCGTTTCCCGCCAGGAAGACGGCGAGCGCGGCCACGTCGAACGGCTCGTTCGGCCGCCCGAGCGGGATGTTCTCGTTTCGCCGCTTCTCCATCTCCGCGACCGGGATGCCCTGCTCCTGGGCGCGCATCTTCAAGTTGGCTTCGGACAGCGCGGTGACCGTGGTGCCCGGACAGATCGCGTTGACGTTGATGTTGTGCTTCGCGAGCTGGAGCGCCGCCAGCCGTGTCAGGCCGATCACGCCGCCCTTGCTGAAGGCGTAGATCGCGTTCGACGCGCCGACGAAGCCTTTGCCCGCGATCGACGCGATGTTGACGATCACGCCGCTGCGCCGCCCGATCATCTCCTTCGCCACGCGCTGGAGACAGAAGAACACGCCCTTGCCGTTCACGCGCATGATGCGATCCCAGTCGGCTTCGTCGAGATCCATGATGTAGGCGCGCCGCGTGACGCCGGCGTTGTTCACGAGGATGTCGATGCGCCCGAACGTGTCCATCACCTTCGTGACCATGGCGTCGATGCTCGGAAGATCGCCGACGTCGGCCTTGAGGAAGAGACTCTTGCGCCCGAGCCCGCCCACGCCGGCCGACGTATCCCGCGCCGCCTGCTCGTCGATGTCGACGCAGGCGACGTCCGCGCCGGCGTCCGCCAGCGCGAGCGCGGTGGCACTGCCGATCCCATGTCCTGCTCCCGTGACGATCGCGACGCGGCCGGCGAGACTCATCGTGTTCGCTCCTTTTGGGGTCTAGACTACGTCGGTTCCCATGTCCGCTCAGCCCGCCACACCGGAGTCGCGGTACGCCTTTCTCATGCTCGCGGTCGGCACCGTGCTCGTTGCGCTCAACCTCGGCGCGCTCTCGAGCCTGTCGGTGTTCCTCAAGCCCGTCTCCCAGGAGTTCGGCTGGCCGCGCGGCGCGACGGCGCTCGCGTACACCATCGCCGCCGTGACGATCGGTGTGTCCGGTGTTCTCTGGGGACGCCTGGCCGACCGGTACGGCACCCGGCCGATCGTCATCCTGGGCGCGGTGGCGCAGCCCACGGCGTTCGTGCTCCTCGCGGGCCTTGGCTCGCTCCCGCAGTTCTACGGCTTCTACATCCTACTCGGAGCCTGCGGCGTCGCCGCGGTCAACGTGCCGATCATCGCGAACGTCGGGCTCTGGTTCACCCGTCGCAAGGGAATGGCGCTCGGCATCCTCTCCGCGGGCGGTCCGCTCGGTCAGGTCCTCGTCGTCTTCATCGCGGGCCACGTCATCGTCGCGTTCGGCTGGCGGGCCGCGTATCTGACGCTGGCCGTGATCTACGCCGTCGTCTCGCTCCCGCTCGCGTCCTTCGTACGGCCGCCGCCGTTGCTCGCGGCCGCCCGATCGGGCGGCGCCTCCGTCCGCACCGGTGGATCGTTCTTGCCCGCGCCGATCATCGTGGCCTGGCTGAGCGTCGCCTCGGTCTTCTGCTGCGCCACGATGTCGGTGCCGATCGTCCACACGGTCGCCATGTTGACCGATCGTGGCATGCCTTACGCGGAGGCCGTCCGCGTCTTCCTCATCATCATGGGCTCCGGCGTCATGGGCCGCATCCTCCTCGGCCGGTTGACCGACTATCTCGGGGGGCTGTGGTCGTACTTTCTCGCGTCCGCACTCCAGACGGCACTCGTCTTCTGGTTCACGCGCGTCGAATCGCGGCCCCTCCTCTACCTGCTGAGCGCGATCTTCGGTATCGGATACAGCGGCGTCATGACGGCGGTCTGGGTCTGTATTCGCGAGCTCGTGGAGCCGCGGCTCGCCGCGACCGCGCTTGCGGTCGTCGTGGGGTTCGCGTGGTTCGGCATGGGACTCGGCGGCTGGCACGGTGGCCACGCGTTCGACGTGACCGGCAGCTACCATCGGCCCTACCTCGATGCCGTCGGCACCGGCGTCATCAACTTGATCATCGTCGGCGCGCTCATCCGCTATGTCCGTCGCGCGAAGGCCTGAATGGCCGGCGCGCATCGGCTCCTCTTCCTCGACCCCGGGCATTTCCACGCTGCGCTGACGCTGCGCGTCCCGCACCCGCGCGTCGCCGACGAGATCGTCGTCTACGCGCCGGAGGGGCCGGAGCTGCGCGATTTCCTGGCCCTTGTCGAGCGCTTCGATCGCCGGCCGGTGGCGCCCACGCGCTGGCGTCCCGTCGTGATCACGTCGGACGATCCGCTTGGGCGCTTGATCGACGAGCGCAAGGGGGACGTCGTCGTGCTCGCGGGCAAGAACGGCGGCAAGGCGCGCACGATCCACCGGTTGCACGACGCGGGCTTTCACGTGCTCGCCGACAAGCCGTGGCTCGTGAGCGCCGATGACCTGGAGCACATTCGGGCGAGCCTGAGCGGCGCGCCCGTCGTCACGGAGATCATGACGGGGCGGTACGACGTCGCCGGGCGTCTCCTCAAGCGTCTGATCGACGCGCCCGACGTCTTCGGCGAGTTCCGCGCCGACGCGCCGGCGCTCGAGATGGAGAGCGTGCACCACCTCGAGAAGCTGGTGGACGGCGCGCCGCTCCGGCGGCCGTGGTGGTTTTTCGACGTGCGGGTGCAGGGCAGCGGGGTCGTCGACATTCCGACGCACCTGGTCGATCGCGCGCAGTGGCTCGCCGGCGGCGGGCTGGAGCTCGTGTCGGTCCGCGCCTGGCCGACGTGGGTGCCGCTGGAGAGTTTTCGTCGGATCACCGGTGAGTCGGGGTTCTCGGCCGAGCTCGCGTCCGGCGTCGACGGTGACGCGCTCGAGTATCGATGCAACGCGGAGCTGGTCTATCGCGTCGGCAACATTACGGCGAAGGCCGGCGCGCGCTGGGAGCTCCGGACGCCCCTTGGCGGTGGTGATACCTCGGTGCTCGTGGCGCGGGGGAGTCGGTCGGACGTTCGGCTGGAGCTGAGCCCGCGTACCGGCTATCGCCGACAGCTCGTGGTGGAGTCGCGCGACGACCGCGTGCGCGGTTCGCTGGACGCGCTGATCATCGCGGCGCAGGAAGAGTTCCCCGGAGTTCGTACGGAGCTTCGGGGGGCGATGCGCTATGAGGTCCTGATCCCGGTCGGGCTCGACGGCGGCCACGAAGCCCAGTTCGCGCTCGTGCTGGACGAGTTCCTTCGCGCCGTCGATGAGCGGCGGTGGCCTGCGGACGTCGCGGCGCGCACGCTCGCGAAGTACGCGTTCCTGGCCGAAGCAATCACCAGGTAGCAGGCGGCGGGAACACGGCCGCCCGCCCGTGTTCCCCGCCTATCGAAACGCCGGCGCGATCTCCGCGATGAAGCGGTCGAGGTCCGGGCGCAGTCTCTTCATCGGATCCATCATGCTCGGGATGAAGACCATGTCCACGCGCGCCTCGCGAAGCTGGTGGAGCTGCTCGCGAATCTGCTCGGGCGTGCCGGCCAGGCAGGTGTCCCGCGGATCGGCGACGTGCACGCCCATGCGGGCGCCGATGAACTCCGCGAGCGCGTCGATCTCGGCCTTCTTGTCGGTGATGAGCAGCGCCATGTTCGCCGCGCGCGTGATCGCTTTTGGATCGCGGCCGACGGCGGCGCAGTGCTCGTCGAGGATGGCGCCCTTGCGCGCCGCCGTCTTCGGGCCGCCCCAGATGTTCCAGCGGTCGGCGTGCTTCGCGACGATGCGGAGCGTGACCTTCTCGCCGCCGCCGCCGATCATCAGCTCGGGGTACGGCTGCTGCACGGGCTTCGGCTCGAGCGGCGCATCCGAAAGCTGGTAGTAGCGCCCCTTGAACGTGCTGCGCTTCTCCGTCCACAGTGACCGCATCACCTGGCACGCCTCGTCCAGGCGCTCCAGCCGCTCGCGCATCGTGTAGAACGGGATGCCGTACGCGGTGTGCTCGTTCTCCTGCCAGCCCGAGCCCATGCCGAGGATGAGGCGGCCGCCCGAGATGATGTCGACCTGCGCCGCCATCTTCGCGACGACGGCGGGGTGGCGATACGTGTTGCCGAGCACGATGGTGCCGACGCGCATGCGCGGAACAAGCGTGGCGAGCGCCGTCAGCGTGCTCCACGATTCCAGCGTCGAGCCTTCGCGCTGCGGGTTGTTCGGCATGAAGTGATCGGTGACGCACGCGGCGTCCCAGCCCGTCGCTTCGAGGTGACGCCACAGCTCCAGCACGCCCGACCACGTCTGATTGCCCATGCTCGTGAACAGGCCGAATCGCATGTCGATCTCCTGGGTTTGAGAGGAACGCCGATCGACCGATTATAGGCGGGCCGCGCGATCCCGGTGTTATACGAGGAGACGGGAGAACGCCATGGAGCTCGAGCTGAAGGGCAGGGTTCCGTTCTTCGGCGCGACGATATTTCTCGGCGCCTTCCTCCTCTTCCAGCTCCAGCTGCTCATCGCGAAGTACATCCTCCCGTGGTACGGCGGCGTCGCGATGGTGTGGACCACGTGCATGCTGTGCTTCCAGGTCCTGCTCCTTGCCGGCTACGCCTACGCGCACCTGCTCGTCCGCCGCCTGCCGGCGCGCCGCCAGCGGCGTCTCCACATCGCCGTCGTGGCCGCGTCGGTCGTGATCGTCGCGGTCCTCGTGGTTCGCTGGGGGGTCCCGCTGCTTCCCGACGCGAGCTGGAAGCCTGTTGGCGGCACGAACCCTGCCTGGCACATCGTGCGCCTGCTCGCCGTCGCGATCGGCGTGCCCTTCTTCGTCGTCGCGACGACGTCGCCGCTGATCCAGGCGTGGTTCGGCGCCGCGTATCCGAACCGCTCGCCGTACCGTCTCTACGCGCTCTCGAACCTCGGCTCACTCCTCGCGTTGTTGACGTATCCCACCCTGGTCGAGGTCTGGCTCCCATTGAAAGCGCAGGCCTGGCTCTGGACGTCCGGCTTCCTGCTCTTGGCAATCGGCATCGCGGTCTGCGCGCGCGCGAAAATTTCCGAATTCGGAGAACCCACGAGCAGCAGCGTGGGGCCGCGGTCCGCCGCGGGGTCAGAGCAGGCGCCGCCCGGCCGCCCCGCAGGCGACTACCAGCGCTGGGTCGCGCGCTCGGCAAG
>JBGOTH010000242.1:0-5294 GCA_041476345.1 Methylomirabilia bacterium | reverse complement strand
TCGGCGAACGCGGCGTCGTTCGTCGACGCGCTGCCGGGGCGTCTGGCGGCGACCTTGTCCGAGCGTGGCGCGAACATCTCGCACGGACAGCGTCAGCTCCTGGCGATCGCACGAGCGCTTGTGTACAATCCGGCAATCCTGATCCTGGACGAAGCGACATCGAGCGTCGATCCGGAATCGGAAGCGCTCATCCAGGACGCGATGAAGCGCCTCCTGGCGGGACGAACGACGATCACCATCGCGCACCGGCTTTCCACCGTTCACGGCGCGGATCGGATTCTCGTCCTCCATCGCGGGCGGGTGCACGAGGAAGGCAGGCACGCCGAGCTTTTGCGTCGCGGCGGTCTCTACGCCCGGCTGTGGGAGCTGCAGACCGCGCGGTGAGCCATCTGGAGGTGTCGTTCGATCGAGAGGTCTACGCTCTCGTGCGACGTATCAGCCGCGGCTCTGTGGCGTCGTACGGACAGGTCGCGACGTTGCTCGGGCGGCCGCGGGCCGCGCGGGCGGTGGGGGGCGCGATGCGGCGCTGCCCGCCCGGCGTGCCGTGGCATCGCGTGGTCAACGCAGAAGGGCGGATCAGCCGCCGCAAGCGCGCGGCCAGCATGTTGACGCAGCGCATGCTTCTGGAGCGCGAAGGTGTCATGCTGCGGCGCGGCCGCGTCGATCTCGCACGCTTCGGGTGGGATGGGGCGGGACGGCGCGGGGTGCGCGCGGGCCGGTCGCGGTTGCGCGTGGACGACGAACGTGCGTGGGGGACAGGGCAATGAAGTTGGCGATTCACCTCAGCTACTCCGGCCAGAAGCTCGCTATCGACACCGAGCGCCTGCGGGAAGCGGAGCGGCTCGGATACGACTCCATCTGGACTGCCGAAGCGTACGGCTCGGACGCCGTCGTGCCGGCGGCGTGGATCGCCGCGCAGACGAGCAAGATCCACGTCGGCACCGCGATCATGCAGATCGCCGGGCGCACGCCCGCCATGACCGCGATGACCGCGATGACACTGGACGCGCTGTCGGGCGGCCGCTTCCGGCTCGGCCTCGGCGTGTCGGGGCCACAAGTCGTCGAAGGCTGGCACGGTGAGCCGTTCGGCAAGCCGCTCAAGAAGACCCGCGAATACGTCGACATCGTGCGGGCGATTCTCAAGCGGGAGAAGCCGGTGGAGTATCACGGCGAGTACTACGAGATCCCGTACGCCGGGCCGAACGCCACGGGGCTCGGCAAGCCGCTGAAGTCGATCCTCCACTCGCGCGCCGACATGCCGATCTACATCGCCGCCATCGGCCCGAAGAACGTGGCGATGACGGCCGAGATCGCGGACGGCTGGATCCCCATCTTCTTTTCGCCACGCCGGATGCCTATGTTCCGCGCCTGGCTGGATGAAGGCTTCACGCGCGCCGGGAAGAGCGGCGCCGGCTTCGACATCATGCCGGGCGTGACGGTGGTGATGGGAGACGACGTGGATGCGTGCCGTGCCAACGTGAAGGCGCGCATGGCGCTCTACATCGGCGGCATGGGCGCCCGCGGGAAGAACTTCTACAACGAGCTCGCACAGCGCTACGGCTACGAAGGGCCGGCCAAGACGATCCAGGACCTGTACCTCTCGGGGCGCAAGGACGAGGCGGCCGCGGTGGTCCCCGACGAGCTTGTCGACGAAGTGGCGCTCTGCGGCCCGCGCGAGCGGATCCGCGAGCGAGTCGCGGAGTGGAAGAGCGCGGGCGTCACGACGATGATGGTGGGCAGCAACGACCCCAACACGCTTCGGACAATGGCGGAGCTTACGTTATGAGGCTCAAAGATCGGGTGGCGGTGGTGACCGGAGGGGGATCAGGTATCGGCGCGGCGTCGGCGATCGCCTTCGCGGCCGAAGGCGCGCGCGTGATCGTCGTGGACCTCGACGAGGCGGGCGCCAAGCGCACGGCCGAGCAGATCGAGAAGGCGGGCGGGCACGCCGTGGTCATGCCGGGCGACGTCACGAGCGCCGCCGACAACCGGGCGGTCGTCGAACGCGCGACGGCGTTGTGGAGCCGCCTCGACGTGTTCTTCGCGAACGCGGGCGTGCCGCAGTGGAAGACCGAGGTCGAAGACGTGGAGGAAGACCTTTTCGACCGGGTCATGGCCGTCAACGTCAAGGGCGTGTTCCTCGGAGCGAAGTACGCGCTGCCCGTGATGAAGCGCCAGAAGCGCGGCGTCTTCCTCGTGACGGCGTCCACCGCCGCCATCCGGCCACGGCCCGGCGGCCAGGTCTACGCGGCCTCGAAGGGCGCGGTGGTGACCTTGACCAAGGGCTTGGCGCTCGAGGCGGCCCCGTTCGGCGTGCGCGTGGTCGCGATCGCACCGGTGGCGACGTACACGCCGATGCTGCCGACGTTCATGAACAAGACGGAGATCGACGAGGAGAGCCTGGCCCGGTACATCGCCAGCGTCCCGCTCGGACGGCTCAACCAGCCGGAGGACATCGCGCGCGCCGCGGTGTTCCTCGCCTCCGACGACGCGGCGATGATCACCGGCTCGTGCGTGGAGGTGGACGGGGGCCGCTGCATCTAAATGAAGGTCATGCCGCTCGCCGCCGACTCGCTCGGCGTCCGCTCGATGGCAACCTACGTCGAGGCGGCGGGCACCGGCATCCTCATCGATCCCGGCGCGACGCTCGCGCCGTCGCGCTTCAATCTGCCGCCCGCCACCGAGGAGTGGGACGCGTTCCGCCGCGCCAACGACCGCATCTCCGCGTATGCCGCGCGGTCCTCGATCGTGTTCGTCAGCCACTATCACGACGATCACTTCCGCTCCGATGCCTCCACCTACGTGGGGCGCACGGTGCTCGTCAAGGATCCGCGGCGCATGGTGGCAGGGCACCAGGCGCGTCGCGGCGCCGCGCTGTGGACGATGCTGCAAGCGGAGGCGACCCCCGTGATCGCCGACGGGTACGAGCGAAAGGAGCACGCGCTCGAGCTGCGCGTCTCACCGCCGCTTCCGCACGGGGTCGAGGGCACGACGCTCGGTTACGTCGTGGCGCTCGCGGTCTATGACCGGGCCGAGCGCGAGCGCTTCGTGTTCGCCTCGGATGTACAGGGTCCGCTCTCCGGCGTGGCGGCGGCGTGGATCGTCCAGCAGCGCCCCACGCTCGTGTACTTGGCGGGACCGCCGTCGTACATCGAGCGCGAGGTAGGCACCGGGATCATCGAGCGCGGCATCGACAATCTGCTGCGCGTGATCGACGCCACCGGGTGCCGCGTGATCATGGACCACCACGCCGTGCGCGAGGCCGCGTTCGGCGCGCGCTTCGCGCGGCTGTGGGAGACGGGTCGCGTCGTCACCGCGGCCGAGTTCATCGGTACTCCGGTGTCGGCGCTCGAGAGCCGGCGTCACCAGCTGTGGGCGGCGGTCGCGCGCAAACCGGCCGCGCGCACGGGACCCGCTCGTGCCGCGCGTGGTACGCTCGCGCGAGGAACACGAAGCGCGAAGGGAGGACAACGGCCGTGAGCGAAAATAAAACAGTGAGCGTGGGCGACTCCGCCCCCGACTTCACGATGAAGACGATCGGACTCAAGGAGATCAACCTGCGCGACTACCGCGGGAAGAACGTCGTGCTGCTCTTCTACCCGCTCGACTGGACCCCGGGCTGAAGCACGTGCATGCCTGCCTTCGACAAGCGCGTGAGCGACTTCGAGAAGGCGAATACCCAGGTGCTGGGTATCAGCACGGACAGCCCGTTCAGCCACGAGAACTGGGCGAAGTCGGTCGGGATCTCGCACTACCCGCTCCTCTCGGATGTTCACCGGAGCGTCGCCAAGGACTACGGCGTCTACTGGGCGGACTGGAATGCCAACAGCCGGGCCACGTTCATCGTGGACAAGACCGGCAAGGTCCGATTCGTCGAGAAGTACGGCAAAGGTGAGCTGCCGGACCCCGACAAGATTCTCATCGAAGTCGCGAAGCTCGGTTAGCAGGCTGCGGACAAGGCCGCCCGCGGCCGGATGCGGCCCTATGGTCGGCGCGCCTGCGTAGATGAGACGAGGCGAAGCCTCGTCTACATCGAGCCTGAAGCGGCCGACCGTAGGGCCGCATCCGGCCGCGAGCGGCCTTGTCCGTAGCCTGCTAACCGCGCGGGCGGCGCGTCGTGAGGGCGACTCCGGCCAGCACGCACGCGCCGCCCGCGATCTGCCAGAGCCCGATCTGCTCGCGGAGCAGCAGGCCCGCCAGCACCAGCCCGAAGACGGGCTGCACGTTCATGAAGGCCGCGGCGCGGCTCGGCCCCACCACGTTGATCGCGCGCGACCACAGCACGTGTGCGACGGCGCCGGCGACGGCTTGATAGACCACGACCGTCCACGCCACCGCTGACCCGAAGTTCGGGGCGGGGAAGAGCGGTGCGGTGACGATGGCGGTGGGGATGATCAGGAGCGTGCCCATGACGTAGGCGCCCGTCGTGATCATTGCGGGCGTATAGCTCTCCAGCACCCGCTTCGAATAGACGGTGAAGGCACTCCAGGCCGCGAGCGTGGCGATGTTCAGGAGATCGCCGGCGTTGATGTCCTCCGGGCGCAGTGCCCACAGGCGCCCGTTCGTGATGACGAGCAGAACGCCGCCCGCGGAGACGGTCACGCCGAGCCACTGCAGGCGATGCAGCCGATCGCCGAGGTAGAAGCGCGCGCCGAGCGCGACCATCACCGGGCTCGCGGCCTGCAGGAGGATGATGTTCGAGGCCGTGCTGAGCGCGACGGCGAGATAGCTGCCCTGCGTGGAGACGAAGATCCCGACCACGCCGAGAATGAAGAACGCGCGAAGCGCGCCCGGGGCGAGCGCGCGCGTGGTGTCGGCGCCCGAGCGCAGGAGCATCGTCACGAGGAAGATCGATGCGATCGTGCAGCGCAGCGCGGCGAGGACGAGCGGCGGCATGTCGCGCAGCGCGAGCTTGATGGCGGCGGGGTAGCTCGCCCAGAGCACGGCGATCACGAGGAGGGCGACGTAGGCGCGCGCGACCTGCGACGGGGCCGACACGGAGCTTATGGTAGCGTGGCCGCGATGGCCGACCACATCATCGAGACGCGCGTGTGGGTCGGCCGCTCGCGTCCGGACGTGTGGGCGCTCTTCGACGATCCGGCGAATCTCGCGCGGCTCACGCCCCCGTCATTCCGGCTCCGGCTCGCCACCGGCCCCGCGACGATGACGGCCGGCGCGGTCCTGGATTATCGCTTTCGCTGGCTCGGCATTCCCATCCGCTGGCTCGCGTACGTCCGTGAGTACGATCCGCCGTACCGATTCCTCGACGTGCAGCTGCGTGGCCCGTACGCGCG
>JBGOTH010000241.1:0-5305 GCA_041476345.1 Methylomirabilia bacterium | reverse complement strand
GACCGGGTGATCGCGGGCGGTTACGACGTCCTCTGCCGGTTCGTCATGCGCGGCTTCGACGCCCTGCGGTCCCTCACGCGCGAGCGCGTGCGCCCGTTCGACCGCCGGCGCAGCGGTCTGTTGCTCGGGGAGAGCGCGGCGCTCGTCATGATGGCGAGAGACGCCGATGCGCCGGCCGCGCGACTGGGTCGTCTGCTCGGTCACGCGAGCACGAGTGACGGTGCCCACATCTCGGCGCCGGATCCGGAGGGGCGTGGGCTGGCGCTCGCCGTGCGTCAGGCGATGGGCGAGGCGGGCGTGAGCGCGGCGGACGTCGATCTCGTGAGCGCGCACGGCACCGCGACGCCGCTCAACGATCGCGTCGAGAGTCACGTGCTGCGTCAGGCGCTCGGCGCGCGGGCGACCACGGTGCCCGTGCATGCCATCAAGGCCGGGCTCGGTCATACTATGGGCGCGGCGGCGACGCTCGAAGCCATCGCGTGCCTTCTCGCCGCGCGTCACGGCGTCATCCCGCACACGCTCGGACTCGAGGAGCCTGACCCTGAGTGCGGTCTCGATCTCGTCATGGGTGCGCCACGTACCGCTCGGGTGCGCGTGAGCCTCAGTACCTCCCTTGGATTCGGCGGCTGCAACGCCGCCCTCGTGCTGGAAGGTGGCCCGGCGTGAGGAATGTCGCCGTGCGGGCGGCGGGGCTCATCAGCGGATGGGGGCGTGGCGTCACGGCCTTGCCGGCGGACGCGCGCGCCGCCGCCGGATCGCGGCGGGTGATCGCGGCGGTACCGACGCCGCGCACGGGCGACCGGTTGCGCCGGGCGACGCGTGAGTGCGTGCTGGCGGTCGACGCGGTGGATGCGCTGCTCGAGGAGGGGGCGCTTTCGCGGGACGAGATCGCCGGGGACGGGACCGCGCTGGTGTACGTGACGGCGGCCGCGTACGTCGCGTCGAACCGTGCGTTCGTCGAGGGGGGCGGGGGCGCGCTCCACTTTCCGTATACGGCGCCGAGCGCCGTCCCCGCGGAGGTGGCCATCGAGTTCGGGCTGCACGGTCCGTACGCGGTGCTGATCGGCGGCGCCCGGGCCACCATAGATGCGCTGACGCATGCCGCAACGCTGCTGGCACGTGGCGCGTGTCGCCAGGCGCTCGTGCTGTCCGTCGAGACCTTCGCGGAGTGCGAAGACCTCGGCGCGCGGGGAGGTTGGCTCGGGGAGCGCCCGCTCGTGGAGGCGGCCGTCGCGGTGTTGCTGCAGCCGAGCGAGAATATGCCTAACATCGGAGAGGGCGACCCCGACGGCGTTGGAGGGGGGCCTGGAATCGGTAACACGCTGGCCTGCGCTCCGCTCGTAGCGCTGGCGTTGGCGCGCGCGAGCGCCGCCCGCGCGATCGTATTGACAGGACAGTGGCGCGAGCGAGTGGCGACCATCACGCTGGGCGTGGACGGGCCCGGCCCGTGCCCCGCCGCGGCGTAGAGCCGCCCGACCGGGAGGAGAGCCGATGGAAGCGAAAGAGGTGCTCGACGAGCTGAAGGTCATACTCGTCAGCCGGCTGAAGTTCGACCCGCGCCGCGTCGCGGACGTTCAGATGGAGACGGCGCTTCCCAAGGGCGTCGACGGCTCCATCGGTCTCGACTCGCTGGACTTCATCGAGCTGAGCATCGCGGTGGAGGAGCGGTTCTCCATGCCCATGGACGAGTCGGAAGACCTCGTCCCGCACTTCGCGTCGCTCGACACGCTGTGCCGCTTCATCGTGGAGCGTACTCCGTCCGCATGAGACGCGTCCTCGTCACCGGCCTCGGCGCCGTCAGCCCGTTCGGCTCGGGCGTCAAGGCCTACTGGGCGGGTGTGACCGCCGGCGTCTGCGCGATCCGTCCCATCACGCTGATCGAAACCGACGGATTCCGCTGTCAGATCGCCGCCGAAGTCCCGGAGGGGGTCGCGGGATCGAGACGCCGCTCACGCGCCGACCGCCTGGCTCTCACCGCCGCGCGCGAAGCGCTCGAAGACGCGGGGCTCACGCCGGCGGAACGTGCTCACGCCGCACTCATCGTCGGCGCCGTCGGAGGCGGCATGCTCGAGGCCGAGGCGTGGTACTGGGGCCGCCGGGGTCGTCCAGTGAGCCGTCCAGTGAGTCGTCCGGTGACAGGGAGCGCCGCGGATATCGGCGCGCTTCGCTCGATCCTGCCGTCCTCGCACGCCGAGACGCTTGCCCACGGCCTTCGGCTCGGCGGCCCGCGTGAGACGCTGGTCACCGCATGCAGCTCGGGCGCCGCATCTCTGGCGGTGGCCGCCGATCTCGTCGCCGATGGCGTGGTGGACGTGGCCCTCGCGGGCGGCGCGGATGCGCTGACGCGAATCTGCTTCATGGGATTCAACGCGCTCAAGCTTCTCGATCCCGCGCCCTGCCGGCCGTTCGACCGCGATCGAAAGGGCATGTCGATCGGTGAAGGCGCGGCCTTTCTGGTGCTCGAAAGTGCGGATCACGCGCGGGCTCGCGGCGCCCGCGGCTATGCCGAGCTGGTGTCAGCCGCGATGACGACGGACGCATTTCACGTCACCGCCCCGCATCCCGACGGCGACGGCATGGTGCGCGCCATGCGCACGGCCCTCACGCGCGGAGGCGTCGCGCCGCGCGAGGTCGGTTACGTGAACGCCCACGGCACGGCGACGCTGCAGAACGACCGCATCGAGGCCGCGGCGCTTCGCGTGGTCTTCGGTGAGGGGCGGGTACTCGTGTCGTCCACGAAGTCGATGATCGGCCACACGATGGCGGCGGCGGGCAGCCTGGAGGCGGTGGCGACCGTGCTGGCCCTCGTGCACGGGGTCGTGCCACCGACCGCCCAGCACGAACGGACCGATCCCGAAGTGCCGTTCGACTGCGTGCCCCGCGTGGCGCGCGAGACCGCGATCACGCATGCGATCTCGAACTCGTTCGGGTTCGGCGGCCAGAACGTGACGCTGCTCTTCCGGGGCCGGCCGTGAGCGAGCGGCGCCGCGTCGCGATCACCGGCGCGGGCGCCGTGACCGCCGTCGTAACCGGCGGCGCCGACGCCATCGGCCGCGCCATCGGTTCCGATACCCACCACGCCGACGGGGAGCGGATCGATCGCGCACTGGCCGAGCTCATCGACGCCACGGAGGCGCGGCGCCTGTCGCGCATCTCCCAGCTCACGCTGGCGGCCGCGCGCCTCGCGGCGAGCGACGCGGGCCTCGACGCCGACGGCGCGCTCGCCCTCATCGTCGGCACCGAGCTGGGCGACCTTCGGTCCACGATCGCGTTCGCGGACGGCTATCTGGGACGCGGTCCCTCCGGGCTCTCGCCGCTCCTGTTTCCGAGCACCGTCATGAACACGATGGCAGCGGCGGCGGCGATCGCTCTTCAGGCCAGAGACCTCTCGCTCACCATCAATGCGCCGACCGTCGCCGGTGAGCTGGCGATCATCCGGGCGGCCGGTGCCGTCGCGGCCGGTCGTGCGTCTACGGTGCTGGCCGGTGGCGTCGACGAGCTCGACCCGACCGTCGCGTCGTTTCTCGGCGAAGCGCGCGGGCGCTTCGCCGCGCGCGGTGAGGGCGCGGCCTTCGTCGTGCTGGAGCCGCTGGATGCGGCGCTGGCCCGCGGGGCCAGAGTGCTGGGCGAGGTTCTCGGTACCGTGTCGGGTGCACTGCGGGCGGCGCCGTACGGCGTGGGACGGCATGCGTCACCGCGCGTGGTGTCGCGCGCGCTGACCCAGGCGGGAACGGCGGCCGGCGCGCTCCGCGCGGTCTACACGGGCGAGAACGGAGACGCGCGCCGCGATGCGTGGGAGGTACGAGTGCTGGAAGGCGTCGCGGGCGACGCACACACCGTGGCGCTGGCGCGCTGTTTCGGCCAGACGTCCGCGCTGGGCCCGTTGAAGGTCGTCGCTGCGGCGGAGTCGGCGCCCGCGCTCGTCCACGGCCTGGCGCGCGGCGGGTCGGAAGTCGCGCTGGTGATCGGCCCCGCCGCCGTAAGCAGGCACTGACCGTGGATGTCGTCATCGCCATTCCCGCCTTCAACGAGGCCGGCACGGTCGGCGGAATCGTCGCGGCCGCGTGCGTGCACGCGCCCGTGCTCGTCGTCGACGACGGCTCGACCGACGCGACCGCGGATCGCGCGCGCGCGGCGGGCGCGACCGTCGTGCGTCACGGCGTGCGACGAGGCAAGGGCGCCGCGCTCGCGACCGCGGTGACGGCGGCGCGGTCGTTGAGCGCGCGATGGCTCGTGACGCTCGATGCCGACGGTCAGCACGACCCACGTGATCTGCCTGCGCTCCTGGCCGCCTCGGCGGCCGCGCCGTGTGCCGTCATCATCGGCTCGCGGGTGCGGGAGGACGACGACACGCTTCCGCGCGGACGGGCGCTGGCCATCCACCACGCGGGCTTTTGGCTGAACTGGGTCACGGGTGCGCCCGTCGCCGACACGCAGTCGGGCTTCCGGGTCTATCCCGTGGCGCTCTTCGATGCCGTCCGGTTGCGTGGGGGCCGGTTCGTGTTCGAAACGGAGGTTCTCGTGGAAGCCCTGCGGCGGCAATGGCAAGTGTGCGAGGTGCCCATCCGGGTCGTGCCGTACGCGGCGCGCCCCAGCCGGTTCCGTGCCGTCGGCGACGGTGCGGCGATCACGACGTATCTCACGGGCGTCGCGCTGTCGCGCTGGGCCACCGAGCTCGGCGCGGGACTCCGTGAGCTCGTGCGCTTGTTCACGCGCGAGCGCCGGGTCGCGCGTCATTCGCGGATGCTCGCGAAAGCATCCGCGCACGCCGGCACGCCGAGCTGGGGCGCCGCGGTCGCGGTCGCGGCGGTGGACGATGCGCGGATCCGGGCGAGCTCGTGGTGGCATCACGTGCGTGCGCGTCGCGCGCGCCGGGCCATGCTCGCGACGATCGCGGCGCCGGCGGTACTCGGTGTCGCGGTCGTGGCGCTCGTCAGCGGGCGCCTGCCGCGTTCGCTCGATCGGATGGTGCGCGCGCTCTACGATCAGCGTGCGATGCCTGCGCTTGGTGGTGGGAACGTGAACGCACCGCGGGTCGACGATGAGCAGCGCGCGTGGCTGCCCGTGACACCGCGATGACGCCGAGCTACGACGTGGTCGTGGTGGGCGGCGGCCCCGGCGGCTCCAGCGCCGCCGGCTTCCTCGCGGCCGGCGGCTTGCGCGTCGCGCTCTTCGAGCGCGACGCCTTTCCCCGGTTTCACGTGGGCGAGTCGCTGATGCCCGCGACCATGCTGCTGCTCGATCAGTTCGGCGCGCGCGAGAAGGTGGAGAAGGCGGGCTTCCAGATGAAGTTCGGCGCCATGTT
>JBGOTH010000240.1:0-5351 GCA_041476345.1 Methylomirabilia bacterium | reverse complement strand
CGGTACGAGCGCTTCGCCGTGATCTTCCCGTCGCGCACGGTGAGGATGTCGCAGCCCTCCACCTTGTACGGCGTGCCGCCCTTCGGCGAGCCGCTCGTCAGCCACTCGACAGTGACCTGCGTCGGTGACGCGAAGTGACGGATCTCGTCCCAGCGCACGTCCGGGATGCGCTCCATCATGTCCTTGAGGAATGGGCGCAGCGCCGGCTTGCCCACCACGCGCGAGCCCCACGGGTCCTTGCCGAACGACGCCTCGAAGATCACGTCGTCCGTCATCATCGCGAGGATGCCGTCGATATCGTGACCGTTCCACACCGTGTTGAACTGCTCCACGAACTTCTCGCCGTCGAATGCCATGGTCATGCCCTCCTTGTCATACGGATAGATATCGCCCCTTCAGCTCCTGCTCGCGGCGATGGAACTCGGCGATCGCGCCGGAGAAGACGACCGCGCCTTTGCCAAGCACGAGCACCTGATCGCTGACGGCCAGGGCCATGCGCGCGTTCTGCTCGACGAGCAGGATGGTGACACCCTCGTCCTTGAGACGGACCATCAGCGCCTGAAGATCGCGTACGAGGCGCGGCGCGAGTCCCTGCGAGGGCTCGTCCAGCATCAAGAGATCGGGGTTGCCGGCAAGGGCGCGCGCGATGGCGAGCATCTGCTGCTCTCCTCCGGAGAGACTCCGGCCTCGCTGCCCCCAGCGCTCCTTGAGGATGGGGAAGTACTCGAAGATGCGCTCGAGCGTCCAGTGCGATCCCGCGTCGGCGCGCTGGGCCAGGCGCAGATTCTCGCCGACGTCGAGGTGGGGGAAGATCTGGCGGCCCTCGGGAACGTAGCCGACGCCGCGCCGGAACACGCGGTGCGGGGCCTGGCCGGTGATGTCCTCGCCCTTGAAGCGCACCGCGCCGGCGCGAGGCGGGGTGAGGCCCATGATCGAGCGGAGGGTCGTCGTCTTGCCCGCGCCGTTGCGCCCGAGGAGCACGGTGATCTCGCCCGCGGGCACCGCGAAGGACACGCCTTGCAGCACGTGGCTCTTGCCGTAGAACGTATCGAGTCCTTCGACGGCGAGGAGCGTGGCGCCGGCGCTAATCGACGCCTCCGAGGTAGGCCGTCTGCACGTCCGCGTTGGCGCGGACCTCGTCGGGCGTGCCGTCGGCGATGAGAGTACCGAAGTGCAGCACGCTCACGCGGTCGGCAAGATCGAAGACCACGTCCATGTCGTGCTCGACGAGGATGATGGTGAGGTTCCGCTCCCGGGCGATGCGGCGGATCACCGCGACGGTGGCCGTCGTATCTTCCGGCGAGAGACCCTGCGTGGGCTCGTCGAGCAAGAGCAGCGCCGGCTCCTGGGCCACCGTCATCGCGATCTCCAGTAGGCGATGGTCGCCGTGCGGCAGGGTGGACGCGAGGGCGTCGGCGCGCTCGGCGAGACCGAGGGCGGCGAGGCTCTCCCGCGCGCGCGCTTCGCTTTTCTCGAGGAGCGCGCGTCCGCCGATCAGCCGAAAATTCCCCCCGGCCTTGAGCTGGACGGCCATGCGCACGTTCTCCAGGACGGAGAGCTCGGGGAAGATGCTGGTGATCTGGAACGTGCGCGAGATCCCTCGCCGGCATCGCTCGGGCGAGCGAAGCTCCGTGACGTCTTCGCCGCGGAAAAACACGCGGCCGGAGCTCGGCGGGAGCAGGCCCGAGATCAGATGGAACAGCGTCGTCTTGCCCGCGCCGTTCGGCCCGATGACGGCGCGGAGCTCGCCGGGCTCCACGGTGATGCTGACATCCGCCACCGCGCGCAGCGCGCCGAAGACACGCCCGAGGCCGCGCGTCTCGAGGAGGGCGGTCATGCGCGCCCGCGAACGAGTCCCATCAGTCCGCGGGGCAGGAAGATCACCATGAGGACGAACACGACGCCGGTGAAGATCATCCAGTGCTCGGTGTAGCTCGACGCGATTTCCTGGATGAGGATGAACACCATCGCTCCGAGCACGGGGCCCACGAGAGTGCCGATCCCTCCCATCACCACCATCATGAGGGCCTGGCCCGAGAGCACCCAGAACATGACCTCGGGCGAGGCGAAGCCGCGGAACGGCGCGAAGAGCGCGCCGGCCAGCCCGGCGAAAGTGGCGGCGACGACGAAGACCACGAGCTTGAACGGGCGCGGGTCACGCCCGAGGCTCGTGAAGCGCCGCTCGTTTTCGCGGATGGCCACGAGGGCGCGGCCGAAGGGCGAGCGCACGAGAGCGTGACAGGCCAGGAGCGAGAGCAGGACGCAGGCGACCACCAGAAAATAAAACCCGTGCGGCGTGGCCAGGCTGGGGCCGCCCCAGAAGAGCGTGGTCTTCGGCACGCCGGCGATCCCGTCCGACCCGCCGGTGAGGTCGCGCCACTTGAAGGCCACCGTGTAGAGGAGCTGCGCGAACGCGAGAGTCAGCATGGCGAAGTAGATGCCGGTGGCGCGGGTGGAAAGATAGGCGACGGGCGCGGCCACCACGCCCGCGAGCAGCGCACCCGCGAGCAGGGCCACGGGAATCGGTTGCCCGAAATTGAGGAGGACGAGAGCGCTGCCGTACGCGCCGAGACCGAAGTACGCGGCGTGACCGAAGGAGACCATGCCCGTGTAGCCGATGATGAGATCGAGCGACATCGCGAACAGTCCGTAGATGAGGAGGTCGGTGAGGATCGAGAGCTGGTAGCGCACGAGCACCCAGGGCAGGACTAGAAGCACCGCGGCGGCGCCGAGCGCGAGGGCGCGTGCGCGCGTCACTCTTCTTCTCCGAACAGACCCCAGGGCCGAAAGATGAGGAGCGCGCCCATCACGGCGTAGATGATCACCATGGCCGTCTCGGGCAGGTAGAAGGCGCCCCACGTCTGCGCGGCGCCGACGATCAAGCTTCCCGCCATCGAGCCGACGATGCTGCCGAGCCCGCCGATGACCACCACGACGAACGCGTCCACGATCACGCTGATGCCCATTCCGAGATAGGCGCTCGTCATCGGAGCGGCCGCCACCCCGCCCAGGCCGGCCAGGGCGCAGGCCGCGCCGAAGACGAGCGTGCGCACGCGCGTCACGTCCGCGCCGAGGCAGTCCGCCATCTCGCTGTTCTGCGCCACCGCGCGGATGACGAGCCCGGCGCGCGTGCGCTGCAGGACCTGCCACACGGCCGCGCCGACGGCGATACCGAGCACGACGAGGAATAGCCGATAGCGCGGGTAGACGGTGCCCAGGAGCGCGACCCCGCCCTGGAGGACGAGCGGCGCGTCGACGCTCTTGGCGGTGTTGCCGTAGACGACGCGCACGCTCTCCTCGAGGATGAGGGCAAGCCCGAAGGTGAGCAGGAGCTGGTAGCTCGGGTCGCGCCGGTAGATGAACCGGAGCGTCGAGGCTTCCAGCAGCGCGCCGATCACACCGACGACGGGCGGCGCGAGCACGAGGGCCAGCCAGAAATTCCCGGTGAGGGCTGCCGCCGTGAAGCCAAGGTACGCCCCGAGCATGTAGAAGACGCCATGCGCGAAGTTGACGACGCGGAGGACTCCGAAGACGAGAGAAAGCCCGGCGGAAACGAGGAAGAGGAGCCCCGCCAGGGCCAGCGCGTTGAGCAGCTGCTCGACGAGATTGGCTACTAGAAGTCCTCCGTCAGGCACTTCGGGGTCACCTTGTCGCCGGGGTAGGTGGCCAAGATCTTCGGGATGAGGTGCGGGTACTTCGGGTCCTTCACCGCTTCCACCGCGAAGCCGAGCTGCACCGCCTGGTGATCGCACTTGCGCATGAAGAACGGACCCTCCAGCCCGTCGTAGCTCGAGTCCTCCCACGCCGCGATCACCTTCTCGACGTCGTCGGCCGTGCCGGCCTTCTGGAACACCTGCGTGATCCACTCCAGGCCCTCGTACGTCTCGCCGTCGAACATGTCGGGGTAGACGCCGTGCATGGCGTGGAAGCGCGCCACGAAATCCTTGTTCTTCGGCGTGTCCACGGTGAAGGGATAGCGGCTGCTCCCGATCGTCCCGGCCATGGCTTCGCCCACCGCCTTCATGTTCTCCAGCTC
Source organism: Methylomirabilia bacterium (assembly GCA_041476345.1). GTDB lineage: Bacteria > Methylomirabilota > Methylomirabilia > Rokubacteriales > CSP1-6 > VGLJ01. The sequence goes on along the minus strand of JBGOTH010000240.1, from coordinate 1,315 downwards.
GAGGATCTCCATGATCGGCTTCACCGTCTTGGTGAGCTCGAACTGGTGGGCCTGCTTCAGGAAGATCGTCGAATCCTGTCCGGGTAGCGCGAGGTAGACGCCCTCGGCCTTCGACTGCTTGATCTTGGCGATGTAACTCGCGAAGTCCTTGGTGCCGACGGGCGGGTACTCCTTGCCGACGATCTCCTTCTTCGCCGCGGTCATCTGGGCCGCGAAGGAGCCCACGCTGTCGCGCCCCCACGCGTAGTCGGCCCCGAGCCCGAAGAAGCGCTTCATGGGTGACTCGGCCAGGTACAGGCTGATCGCGCGCGCGCCCATGGGGCCGCTCGTGTTGATGCGGAAGAAGTAGCGGTTGTAGGACTTCGCGGTCAGGGCCCCCGCCCCGTTGATGGTGGACATCAGGATCACTTTCCACTCCGGGCACTTCGCGGAGACGGCCAGCGCCTCGGACGAAAGCACGGTGCCCGTGAGGAACTTGACGCCGTCCTTCTCGACGAGCTTCTGGGCCTTGCGGACGGCCGCGGCGGGATCGCCGGCGGTGTCCTCGTAGATGAACTCCAGCGGCCGGCCGAGCACGCCGCCCTTGGCGTTGATCTCCTTGCCGAACAGCTCGCACGCCCGCTTGGCCTGGATGCCGTACTGGGCGTAGGCGCCCGACAGCACCGTGGGCAGGCCGATCTTGATCGGCGTGGCCGCCGACACGTTTCGCACGAAGGCCGGGAACCCGAGGCCCGCGCCCACGCCACCCACCGCCGCCATGGTCAGAAAATTCCGTCTCCGCATCATTGCTCCTCCTGTGCGCACCCGGCTTCTCGATCGAAGCGCCCGATTATAGCGCGCGAGCACGGGGAGTCCGTCAGGGCGGGGTGACGCCGATGACCCAAGCCACTTCCACTACGCGAAGATCTCCGCGAGCGTCAACGTGACGTCGGGGAATGCCTCGGGGCTGACGGTCGCGCTACTACCCACCACGGATGGGCGACATCTCGACGATCTCGCCCCGGATCAGCTCGACCCGGTCGCGGTCCGTGAGGATGCCCGCCTCGACCATGCGGCAGTACTCGTCGCTGGTGAAGAGCCGCCGCGCCACCGCCACCTCCACCGCCATCGTTGTCCTCCCTTCCCAACCCGTCTCATTGACCAGCATATAGCCGACCTCGGCGCCGGTTGGGAAGTCCCTGGAAGGATACACTGCGACCGCGGGTTACTATCCGGACATGACCCGGCAGATCTCGCTTGCCCACCTCACCGTGCTGGACACGACACCGCCTGAGCTGGTCACTGTCGCGGCAGCGGCGGGCTTCAACACGATTGG
>JBGOTH010000239.1:0-5374 GCA_041476345.1 Methylomirabilia bacterium | reverse complement strand
GAGCTGGTCCATGGGATGCGACCGGATCGTACCTCAGGCGCCCGCGGCTTCCTCCAGCGTGCGGCGGTACCAGGGCGCGTCGGGGAACGCGATCGGCCGGATCGCGGGCAGCGTCACGCCGGCGGCGCGGTAGGCGCCGACGTACGCGCGACACGTCGCCGCGCTGCCGATCCCGCCGAGGGCGTCCACGAGCGCGTCGTCGGCGGGCTTCCCGGCGTCGAAGCTCTTCAGCGACGCGCCGTGACCGCTCGCCTCCAGCATCGCGCGATAGAACGGCAGCGCGAGATAGCGTGCGAGCTCGCCGCGGAATGTGTCGCGGGCCTTTGCCGGGTCGTCGGTGATGGCGAGCGGCACGGATGCCACGACCTCGAAGTCGGCCATCGTCTTGCCGGCGCGGCGCCGTCCGCGCTCGATTGCGGGCATCGCGACGTTGCGCACGTACGGCGGGTCGCACAGCCAGAGCACGACGCCGTCGGCGATCTCGCCGGCCAGCTCCAGCATCTTTTTCGAGAGCCCGGCCAGGTAGATCGGCGGCGCGGGAAGCTTGCCGGGCAGCGCCATGCTCCACTGCACGCGATAGTGCGCGCCCTCGAAGCGCGCGCCGTCGCCGAACGCGCCGCGCAGCACGGAGACGTACTCGCGCATCACGCCGAGCGGGTCCGCGAGCGTGAGGCCGAGCTGTTGTTCCATCGACGCCTTGTGGCTCACGCCGAGGCCGAGGATGTAGCGCCCGCCCGTCTGCTCGGACAGCGTCAGCGCCGCCTGCGCGGTGGCGATCGGATGGCGCGGATAGATCGGGAGCACGCCCACGCCCACGCGCACGCGCGGGGCCGCCGCCGCGTACGACGCGAGCACGAGGAAGGAATCGCGCCCTCCGCCGTGCGTCACCCACACGCTGTCGTAGCCGAGCGCATCGGCGCGTCGCGCGAGGTCGACGCCGGCCGCGAGATCGCCGCCGGGGGAGAGGAACGCCGCGGTTCTCAGTCGCGGATCCATGATTCGGCGAGCGGGATCGCGGGGAGCTTGCGGCCGGGGCCTTCGATGGCCGCGCTCGGCGCCATCCGGGTGAGCTGCGCGACCTCGGCGCGTCGATAGAGACGTTGGCGCCTCATGCCCTGGCGGTACGACTGGAGGATGCCGCGGCTCACGTACGCGTAGAGCGTCGCGGGCTTCACGCCCATGACGCGGGCCGCTTCCTCGACCGTCAGGTATTCCTCGCCTTCGACGATGACCATCGCCCCCAGTCTATTGGAGTCGCGGGGCTCCTGCGCTTAAATCAATCTAAATCATGTATAATCATTCTAAAGCAACTGAAGGAGGGTCCCATGAGCTCGAGCTGGAAGGCGGGATTGGAAGACGTGGTGGCGACCCGATCGGCGATCTGCACCGTCGACGGCGAAGCGGGGCGGCTCTTCTATCGCGGTTACGAGATCGCCGATCTCGCGCGGGCGACGAGCTTCGAGGACGTCAGCTACCTGCTGTGGTTCGGCGAGCTGCCCGACGCGACTCAGTCCGCGGAGCACCGGCGGCGGCTCGCCGAGACCCGGGGCTTGCCGAAGGAGATCAAGGCGCTCCTCGAGGGCTTGCCGCACGACACGCACCCGCTGGATGCGCTGCGCACCGCCGTGTCGCTCGCGGCCGCATACGACCCCGACACGCGCGCGTCCGATCGCGAGGCGAACATCCGGAAGGGTTACCGGCTGATGAACCTCGTTCCCGAGACGGTGGCGGCGTGGCAGCGCATCCGGAACGGCCGCGCGCCAGGGGGTGTGGGGGTCCTGAGTGATGGGGCCCCCATGTTCAACGATGCCGGTCATGCCGCGCGCTTCCTCCATCTCCTCGACGGCCGCGCGCCGGCGCCCGAGGTGGCGCACGTGCTCGACGTCGCGCTCGTCCTCCACGCGGATCACGAGCTGAACGCCTCCACGTTCGCCGCGCGCGTGGCCGTCGCGACGCTCGCCGACATGCACGCGGCCGTCACGGCCGCGGTCGCCACGCTCAAAGGGCCGCGCCACGGCGGGGCCAACGAAGACGTGCTCGCGATGCTGCTCGCGATCGGCGATCCCGCGAACGCCGAGGCGTACGTCGAATCGCGGATCGGCACGCGCGGGACGTTGTCGAAGACGGAGCGCGCGGACCCGAAGGCGCGCATGCCCGGCTTCGGTCACCGCGTCTACAAGGTGGACGACGCCCGCGCGCGCGTGCTCCGCGTCATGGCGAAGTCGATGGCGGAGGCGACCGGGAAGACGAAGCTCTTCGCCGTCGCGGAAGGCGTGTACGACGCGATGCACGCGCGCACGTCGCTGCCCGTGAACGTGGACTTCTTCTCGGCGGTGGTCTACGACGCGCTCGGCATTCCGCCGGATTTCTGCACGTCGATCTTCGCGGTGGGGCGGGTGGCGGGCTGGATCGCCCACGTGCTCGAGCAGTATGCCGACAATCGATTGATCCGCCCGCGCGCGGAGTGGGTGGGGGTAGCACCGCGGACGCTCAGCGCGACAGGACGCTGACCTCCATCGCATCGTCGCCGACCTCGTACTCTCGACTCGTGTAGCGCCCCGCCGGGTCGCGCACGTAGTCGAGGTACGGTGTCACGTCGCGGCGGAAGATGCCGGTGTTGTCGGCGACGACGACCGCGCCCGCCACGAGCTTCGGCTCGAGCTGGCGCAGGTAGTCGAGGTAGTCTTTTTTCTCGGCGTCGATGAACGCGAAGTCGAAGCGGCCCGGCAGGATCGGGATGACGCGGATCGCGTCGCCCGTCACGACCCGCACCTTCGCCTTGAGGCCCGCCTCGTTCGCGTTCGCTTGCGCCATCCAGGCGAGGAAGCCGTTCGTCTCCACGCACAGCAGCTTGCCCTTCGGCGGCATGGCGCTCGCGATGAGGATGGCCGAGTAGCCGATCAGGGAGCCGATCTCGATCCCGCGCGTCGAGCGATGGCGCTCGATCAGCCGGCTCATGATGCGACCCTTCGCGCGCCCGACCACCGGAATGTGCCAGAGCGAGGTCGCGCGGTCCATGAGTGCCAGCATCCGCCGCGCTTTTTTAGAAATCATGCGGAGCGCGGTAGACGAGCGGCGACGCCGTCGGGAAGCGGATAGCGGCGATCCGACTTGCCTGCCTTGACGATCTGGCCGGGCAACGCGCGCCCCACGATCGCCTGCACGCGGCGTGCGACCGCGACGAGCGCGTCGAGATCGATGCCGGTCTGGACGCCCATCGCGTGCAGGCAGTGCACGAGATCCTCGGTGCACACGTTGCCGGAAGCGCCCGGCGCGAAGGGGCAGCCGCCGAGCCCGCCGATCGACGAGTCGAAGTTCGTGACGCCCAGCTCCATCGCGGCCAGGATGTTCGGGATCGCCATGGCTCGTGTGTCGTGCGTGTGGAGCGTCCACTCCACGCCGGGAAAGCGCGGCATCAGGTGCTCGAGGACGCGCGCGATCTGGTGCGGGTTGGCCATGCCGGTCGTGTCGGCGAGCCCGATGGCGCGGGCGCCCATGCCGGCGAGCTCCTCCACGACCCACGCAAGCCGCGCGAGCGGTACGTCGCCTTCGAACGGACACCCGAACGACGTCGAGATGCCGGCCTGCACGGGCACGCGGGCGCGCGCGGCGATCTCCATCACGCCGCGCAGCTTCGCGAGCGATTCGGCGACCGTCATGTTCACGTTCGCGAGGTTGTGACTCTCGCTCGCGGAGAGCACGGTGTGGATCGCGTCGACCCCGGCGGCGACCGCGTTCGAGGCGCCCTTGTCGTTCGGCACCAGGGCTCCGTATCGCGTGCCGGGCCGGCGCGTGATCCGCGACATCACCTCCGCCGCGTCGCGCAGCTGCGGAATCGCCTTGGGACTGACGAACGACGTCACTTCGATCCGTGGCATCCCGGCGGCGGAGAGCAGGTCGACGATCTCGATCTTCTGGTCCGTGGGGATGAACTCGGGCTCGATCTGGAACCCGTCACGAGTCCCGACTTCGCAGATCGTCACGCGCTCCGGCAGTTTCATCGTCGGCTCCTCACTAGTACGACCGCGGCATGCCGAGCACGTGCTGCCCGACGTACGCGAGGACCAGGTTGTTGTTGATGGGGGCCGTTTTGTAGAGGCGCGACTCTCTGAACTTTCTTTCGATGTCGTACTCCTCGGCATAGCCGTAGCCGCCGTGGCAGTCGATGCAGGCGTTCGCCGCCTCCCACGCGGCCTCCGACGAGAGGTATTTCGCCATGTTCGCTTCGGCGCCGCACGGTTCGCCGGCGTCGAACAGCGCGGCGGCCTTGTCCCGCATGAGCTGCGCCGCCTCGACCGCCATGTGCGACTTCGCGATCGGGAACTGCACGCCCTGGTTCGCGCCGATCGGCTTGCCGAAGATCACGCGCTGGTTCGAGTACGCCACGGCCTTCTCGACGAACCAGTGGCCGTCGCCGATCGATTCCGACGCCACGAGGATCCGCTCGGCGTTCATGCCGTCGAGGATGTAGTGGAAGCCCTTGCCCTCCTCGCCGATGAGGCTGTCGGCGGGGATCTCGACGTTGTCGAAGAAGAGCGCGTTGGTCGAGTGGTTCATCATCATGCGCAGCGGCCGGATCTCGAAGCCGGGGAGCTTGCGGATGTCGAAGAGGAACACGGACAGGCCTTCGCCGCGCCTCTTGGCTTGGTCCCGCGGCGTCGTGCGCGCGAGCAGCAGCATGAGGTCGGACTGCATCGCGCGCGAGATGAACATCTTCTGGCCGTTGACGACGTAGCGGTCGCCCTTCCGGATCGCCGTGGTCTGCAGCATCATCGTGTCCGAGCCGGCGTTCGGCTCGGTGACCCCGAACGCTTGCAGGCGCAGGTCGCCCGTCGCGATCTTCGGCAGGTACTGCTTCTTCTGCGCTTCGCTGCCGTGCCGGAGGAGCGTGCCCATGATGTACATCTGCGCGTGGCACGCGGCGGCGTTGCCGCCGTTCTCGTGGATCGTCTGGAGGATGAGGCTGCCGTCCGCGATCGCGAGGCCGGCGCCGCCGTATTCCTGGGGAATCAGCGCGCCGAGGTAGCCGTTGCGCGTGAGCTCGTTGACGAAGGCCTCGGGATACTCGCGCTTGGCGTCGAGCTCGCGCCAGTACTCGCCGGGATATCGCTTGCAGATCTCCGTCACGCCCGCCTTGAGCGCGCGTTGGTCGTCCGTCATTTATTTTCCTTTGAACTGCGGTGTTCGTTTTTCGTTGAAGGCCCGCACGCCCTCGAGGCGGTCTTCCGTCACGACGGTCGCGTTGTACGCCTCGATGGCGAGGATCATCCCCGTCTCCAGATCCGTCTCCAGCCCGTAGGCGATCGCCTTCTTCGCCTGCCGTACCGCGACCGGCCCGTTCTTCGCGATCGTCTCCGCGATCTCCGTCGCCTTC
>JBGOTH010000238.1:0-5404 GCA_041476345.1 Methylomirabilia bacterium | reverse complement strand
GATTGCCGGTGAAGCCAACGTCCCATTTTTCTCGATCTCCGGCTCCGACTTCGTCGAGATGTTCGTCGGCGTGGGGGCATCGCGGGTCCGCGACCTGTTCGAGCAAGGCAAGAAGAACGCGCCCTGCATTATCTTCATGGACGAGATCGACGCGGTCGGCCGGCACCGGGGCGCGGGCCTCGGCGGCGGGCACGACGAGCGCGAGCAGACGCTGAACCAGCTCCTCGTCGAGATGGACGGGTTCGAGACGAACGAAGGCGTCATCCTCATCGCCGCCACCAACCGTCCCGACGTCCTCGACCCCGCCCTGCTTCGACCCGGCCGGTTCGATCGCCAGGTGGTCGTCCCGCGCCCGGACGTGAAGGGGAGGGAGGAGATCCTGCGCGTGCATGCGCGTCGCGTTCCGCTCGCGCCGGACGTCGAGTTGAAGGTGCTCGCGCGCGGGACCCCCGGCTTCTCGGGCGCCGACCTCGCGAACCTGGTCAACGAGGCCGCGCTGCTTGCCGCGCGCCAGAACAAGAAGCTCGTCGAGATGACGGACTTCGAGAACGCCAAGGACAAGGTCCTCATGGGCGTCGAGCGGCGTTCCATGATCATCTCGGATACGGAGAAGCGGACGATCGCGTACCACGAGGCCGGGCACGCGCTGGTGGCGGATTTCCTGCCGGGCGCCGACCCGCTCCACAAGGTGACGATCATTCCGCGCGGGCGCGCCCTCGGCCTGACCATGCAGCTGCCGATGGACGACAAGTACAACTACTCCCGCGACTATCTCGTCAACCGCGTCATCATCCTCCTCGGGGGGCGCGCCGCCGAAGAGATCGTGCTCCAGCAGCAGACCACCGGCGCCGGCGACGATCTCGAGAAGGCCACCGAGATGGCGCGCAAGATGGTCTGCGAGTGGGGCATGTCCGAGAAGCTGGGCCCGCTGACCTTCGGCAAGAACGAGGAGCACATTTTCCTCGGCCGCGAGATGTCCCGCCCGAAGGACTACAGCGAGGCCACCGCGCTCCTCATCGACTCCGAGATCAGACGGATCGTCATGGAGGCGGCCAGCCGCGCGCGCCAGATCCTCGTCGACAACATCGAGAAGCTGCATGCGCTCGCCCGCGCCTTGCTGGAGCGCGAATCACTCGACAGCGAAGAGATCGCCAGGATCCTGAGAACGCGCCCGTTCTCGGAGGCTCCGGCGCCGGCGTAAATGCCCGGAAGGGGACCGTGTCCCCGGCCTGCAGCGCTCCTCGGCTCGGTCCGCGTCGGCGGAGACCGTCCGGTCGTCGTCATGGGCGCGCTCAACGTCAGCCCCGAGTCGTTCTACGGGGGATCGGTCCATCGTGATCGCGATGCGCTCGTCCGAGCGGGCACCGCGATGGCGCGCGCGGGGGCCGTGATCCTCGACGTCGGCGCGCGGTCGACGGCGCCGTATCGCGACACCGCCATCGACGATACCGAAGAAGCGGACCGCCTCGCGGCCGCCGTCGCGTGCCTCGTCGCCAAGCTCGGTGTTCCCGTCTCGGCCGATACTGCCCGGGCGTCCGCCGCGCGGGCGGCGCTCGACGCGGGGGCGTCGGTCATCAACGACGTCACGGGTCTGAGTGATCCCGTGGTCGCCCGCCTCGTTGCAGAGCGAGGCGTCTCGACGATTCTCATGGCGTCGCCGAGGGCCGCGAGTGACGCGCGCGGCACGGCCGCGCCGTTGCCGACCGTCACCGGGATTCTCAGCGCGGCGCTCGGACGGGCGCGCGCGGCCGACATTCCGGACGAGCGCGTCGTGCTCGACCCCGGCATCGGCTTCTTCCGTGACATGCCGATTCCGTGGGACGCTTGGGACGCGACGATCCTCGCATACCTCGACGGCCTGGCCTGTCTCGGGCGCCCGCTGTGCGTCGGCGTCTCGCGCAAGTCGTTTCTGGGTGCGATCACCGGGCGCAGTGATCCCGCGGAACGGCTGCCCGCGTCGCTCGCCGCCACCGCCCTCGCGGTGCAGCGCGGGGCGGCGGTGATCCGGACGCACGACGTCCGGGAGACGATCGACGCCGTGCGTGTCGCCGAGCGGATCCAGACCGCACGAGCCGGAGAGGCCGGAGCTCCGTGAGCGAGGCGCTGGCTGCCTTCCGCTGGCGCGACGCGGTCGACATCGCGCTCGTCGCGGTCGTCGTCTACCGGGTCCTCGTCCTGTTCCGCGGCACGCGCGCGGTACAGATGCTCGTCGGTCTCGGGTGTCTCGTCGCCGGGTCGCTGCTCGCGCGCCGGCTGGAGCTCTACAGCACCCAGTGGATCCTCGACAACGTCTGGTCGTTCTGGGTGATCGTGCTCGCCGTCCTCTTCCAGCCGGAGCTCAGGCGGGCGCTCGCGCACATCGGTGAGGGCCGGCTGCTTCCCAGTGTTCTCGGCGGCGCGCGCGCGGAGCGCGCGCGCGTCATCGGCGAGATCGTCGACGCCGTGGAATCGCTCACGGCCCGTCGCATCGGCGCCCTCGTCGTCGTCGAGCGCTCGGCCGGCCTGCGTCAGTACGCCGAGCTCGGTGTCGCGCTCGACGCGTTGGTCTCCGCCGACTTGCTCGTGAGCGTGTTCCTGCCGTACTCGCCGCTGCACGACGGCGCCGTCTTCGTGCAGGGTAATCGTCTGGTGGCGGCGGGCTGTTTCCTGCCGCTCTCGCGCAATCTCCAGATCGCGCGCTCGCTCGGAACGCGCCACCGCGCGGCCCTCGGTATCAGCGAGGAGACGGATGCCGTGGCCCTCGCCGTGTCCGAAGAGACGGGCCGGATCACGCTCGCGGTCGGCGGTCACATCGAGACCGTGCGCGATCTCGGCGCCCTTCGCAGTCAGCTCGGGGACCTGGTGGGGGTTTCCGCCCCGACGCGTCGTGGTGGCCTCGTCCGCGGCGTGCGGCGGCTCTTGTCCCGCGCGCCCGACAACGCCTGATGCTCCGTCTTCTCACCGAGCACTGGGAGCTGAAGATCGTCGCCGCGCTCGTGGCGTTCGCGCTGTGGTTCTTCGTCGCGACGCGCGAGCACTCGCAGGTCGGCCTCGCGGCCACGGGATCGGCCACGGTGGTGCCGCAGGTCCACGGCACGCCGGCATCGGGCTACGCCGTCCAGCGCGTCCTCGTCGAACCCTCGAATGTAGAGATCAAGGGGCCCCGGTCTACAATCGAGACACGAGGAGAGGTGTCGACCTTTCCCGTCGACGTGTCCGGCAGCCGCGGGACGGTCACCCAGAGCGTCGGGCTGTTGTTGCCGGCCTCGACGTACCTGACTCGCGAGCGAACGGTCCGCGTGACCGTCGAGATAGCGGAGGACGGAATGGCGGAACCGCAGGGCGCGCACGCCGCGCGCAAGAGGGCGACCGCGCGGTGAGTCGGCTCTTCGGGACCGATGGCATCCGGGGCGTCGCCAACCTCGAGCCGCTGACGCCCGAGCTCGCCTTCCGCGTGGCGCGTCAGCTCGTCGCCACGCTCGGCGAGCACGGCAGCGAGCGCGTCCGCCTCGTGATCGGCCGTGACACACGTATTTCCGGGCAGCTCCTCGAGTCGGCGATGGTGGCGGGCGCCTTGTCCGCGGGCGCCGAATGCTACGCGGTCGGCGTGCTGCCCACGCCCGGCATCGCGCTGCTCACGCGCGCGCTCGAAGCGCAGGGCGGGATCGTCCTCTCCGCGTCGCACAATGCGTTTGCCGACAACGGCATCAAGCTTTTCTCGGGCCAGGGGACGAAGTTCCCCGACGTGTGGGAGGACGAGATCGAGCGCCGCCTCACGGGAGAGGACCATGCCCCACGGGCGCGCGGCAAGGACATCGGCCGCCTGCACGTCTACGGGCGCGCCGAGCCGTACTACGTCGACTACCTCTGTCGCTGCTTCCCGCTCGACCTCGCCGGGATGACGATCGCGATCGATTGCGCGCACGGCGCCACGTACCGCGTCGCGCCGAGCGTGTTCCGGCGGCTCGGCGCGCGCGTGACGTCCATCGGCGCCAAGCCCGACGGAGTCAACATCAACGCGGGCGTTGGCGCGCTCTTCCCAGCGCCGCTTCAGAAGAAGGTAGCCGCGACTCGCGCGGATGCCGGCTTCGCGTTCGACGGCGACGGCGACCGCCTCATCTCCGTGGACCACACCGGCGAGATTCGCGACGGCGACTACGCGCTCGCCATCATGGCCCGTCACATGGCGAAGACGCATCGTCTGAAGGGCAACGTCGTCGTCACGACGGTGATGGCCAACCTCGGGCTCGACGAGTCGCTCGCGGCCGCCGGCATCGAGTTCGTGAAGACGCGGGTCGGCGACCGCTACGTGCACGAGGAGATGCAGCGCCGCGGCGCCAACGTGGGCGGCGAGCAATCCGGCCATCTGCTCTTCCCCGACTACACCCCCGCCGGCGACGGCATCCTGTCCGCGTTGGCACTCCTCAGCGTCGTGCGCGAGTCCGGTGAGTCGCTCGCCTCGCTCGCGAGCTGCATGCGCAAGTTCCCGCAGGTGCTCGTCAACGTGCCCGTGCGCGCGAAGCCGCCGTTCGACTCGCTGCCCGGCTTCCAGGAGAAGGTGACGGCCTTCGAGCGCGAGATGAACGGCGGCGGGCGCGTCCTCATTCGCTACTCCGGGACGGAGACGCTCGCGCGCGTGATGGTCGAGGGCGCGGACGGAGCGCGCATCCGGACCATGGCGGAGGAGCTGGCCGGCGTCATCAGGAGCCAGATCGGCGACCTCGGTTGACCGGTCGCGCATGACGGTCCGGGGCATCGGGATCGACCTCGTTCCCATTTCCCGCATGCGACAGGTCATGGCGCGCTGGCAGGAGCGCTTTCTCACCCGGGTGTTCACCGCCGACGAGATCGCCTACTGCCGCGCCCGCAAGGATCCTGTTCCGCATTTCGCCGTCCGCTTCGCGGCCAAGGAAGCCGGGCTCAAGGCGCTCGGCACCGGGCTCAGGCTGGGCGTGAATTGGCGGGAGCTCGAGGTGCGACGCGAGCGCGGCGGGCCGCCGATGCTCCTGTTGCGGGGACGGTCACGCGAAGTCGCGCGCGGGGCCGACCGTATGCTGCTGGCGCTCAGCCACGACGGCGATTACGCGATCGCGCAAGCGATGCTCGTGGACGACGATCCGGCGACACATGCGCTGGGCACGAACGCTTAGCGTGGCGTCGCTTCCGCTCGTGTTGTACGGGTGCGTCGCGAAGTCCGTGGTCCTCGACACGGCCGTCGCCCCCGGGCACATCGTCGTCAGGCCCGGCAAGCCCGGATTCGTCGTCGCGGCGCCGCACGGCACCACCGACCCGGGGACGGGTGACCTCGCGGCGGAGATCGCACGGCGCACGGGCTTCGGCCTCGTCGTCGCCGCCGGCTTCGCGATCGATCCCGACACGCGGCAGAGCCCCGGCCGGCGCTTCCAGGTGAACCGCCCGCTCGAGG
>JBGOTH010000237.1:0-5418 GCA_041476345.1 Methylomirabilia bacterium | reverse complement strand
GAGTACGTGCGCGCGCAGTCGGTCGCGAACGTGGTCGGCGTGCTGAGCCTCGAGCTGTGCGGCATCGGCGACAGCCTCGCCGTGTGGGACGCCGGCGAAGAGACGCCGTTCCTCGAGACGGTCGGCGGCGCGCTCGAGGATCTCGGGCTGCGGCGTGACGAGAGCTGGCACCAAGTGGGACGCATCCCAGTGTTCGGCAGCGATCACCGCGCGTTCGCGGCGGCCGGCGTGCCTGCTTACGGTCTGACCGTGATCCCCGCGCGCGGGGCGGACGCGCTTCGATCGTTCGTGCTGAGCCCCGTGAAGAGCGCGCTGATGCACGTAGTACGCCGCCCGGTGCCGTTCGACACGTACCACACGTCGCGCGATCGTGGCACGACGCTGAACGCGCGCGCGCTCACGCTCGTATCGCGCGCGCTCGAAGCCGTGATCGCGTCGACGCGCTGATCTCCTCAGAGACCCTGCCGAGCCTCCTCCCTGAGTTCTTCGGCGAGCGTCGACGCAGCGAAAACAAGAGTACGAAAAGCTCCTGCGGTGTACAGACTCCCGTAGCGTCGGCGCATTGCCGGGATTCGCGCTTCGACCATTCTGAAGATCGCCCGCGGAACCCTGCCGCTGAGATCAACGCGGCTGAGGTCGTGCAAGGAATATCTGCATTGCCGCAGGATGCCAAACACTCTTTCAAGTCGCTGTTGCGATGTCGGAAGCTCAAGGGTCGCGCGCGGCTCGAGACCGAGTCCGCATAGCCCTGCGATGGTGGCGCAGAACATCTGCTCGTAACCCCGGTCGTACGGGACGTTGAGGAAAACTTGGAGAGGGCCTGGCGGAATGCCTAGGCTCGACTGCGTCGGCGCGCTTTAACAAAGCGCGGTGTGTACTTTTTAGCCTCACCTGTCTTGGCGCGGACCAGGATTACTTTCCCGTTCCGAACGATCAGCGGCCGCTTGTAGTTCATCAGAAACTCTTCCACGGCCTTCTCAGCGCGGCGCTGCTCAGGGACAGTGACCTGAAGCACTTTGGCGGTCGATTTCGGAGACGACCACTGCTTTCGACTCAGGATGACCTTCCGCGGCGCGCGCATGACATTCATCAAATGCAGCTTATCGGTCTAGTATCCGGAAAGTCAACGGTATGAAAATGTGGACGGCGCGTCGCTCGGTCTACCCGCTCCCATAGTCAGGCCGCGGTGGGTCCGGTGCGACGCGTGCGAGCAGGATCGCCGCGCGCGCCGCTTCGGCTTCCGGGACGAGGATGCGGACTTCGCCTTGCGCGCCGACGGTGAACGGATGCACGGAGTGGGCGATGCGCGACCGCAGGAGCGTGGGAATACCTTCGCTCTCGAAGAGGCCCTTCACAACCATCGCTTCCGTTTGATCGCAGCGGTGCACTTCGGCCAGCCCATCGTCGCGCACGTCCTCCCGCCGGCGTGCGGTGGGAAAGGGAATGATGCGCCCGCGGCGCCGCATCAACAGTTCCGGCAGCGGATGACGTAGATCGGGCGCCCCCAGAACGGGTCCCACATGAGCTCCGCGTTCTGGAGCGCCCGGCGCGTCTCCGCCAGCTCGCGCGACCAGTCGAACGCGTAGTCGAGGCTCGCCGCGACGTACGTGCGGATGGCGTCGGTGATCCCGCCCGCGCGGAGCAGCACGAGCGTTTGATCGACCTCGGCGATGAAGCGCGGCTCGATCGGCAATGCCCGCAGAGCCTCGAGCTGGTTCGCGGCGTCCGTGTCCTGACGTTGTCTCAGTTGAGCGAGGGCGAGATAGAGCCGTGCTGCCGGATACTGGGGTGCCACGGTCGCCGCATCCGTCAGCACGGCGATCGCGTCGTCGTAGGTGCCGAGACGGTAGCGTGCCGCGCCGAGCCCGACCTTCGCGTCGAGGTCGTGGGGGTTTTCGGCGAGCGCCTTCTCGAAGTGCTCGATCGCTTCGGCGGGGTGTCCCTCGCGGAGCAAGGCGCTGCCTGCCCCCGTCGCCGACGTCGCGCAGCCGGCCAGAGCCACGATCGCGAGCAACGCACCGGACGCCGACCGCCACCACATACGCGATTATAGTCACCGTGTCGTCGGGTTGTAGAATCCCGGCAGGAGGACGCCATGGCGGATATCCAGTACTTCAGCGGATTGCCGGAGGTGGGCGTCGTGCCGCGGGCGCCGCATGCCGGGCCCCTCCTGCAGCACGTGTACGAGCAGGAGCACGGCCGGGGCGGCTTCAGCGGGAAGGTGACGCACACGTATCACCTCTACCCGCCGACGAACTGGCTCCCCGGCGAGACGAAGGTCGTCGAGCGGTACGCCCCGCGCTGGGAATCGCCGCTCCGGCCGCTCGGCGGCATCCACCACGCGCTTGGCGTCGCGCCGCCCGAGACTACCGACGTCTATCGCGGCATGGCGCGGCTCCTCGCCAACGCCACGTGCGCCATGAACGTCGTGGCCCCGCGCGCGCCGATGGACTACTACTTCGAGCATCACTCGGCGTCGATGGTGTTCTTCGTTCACGCGGGCGGCGGGACGCTCGAGACGACGTTCGGCCCCATCGCGTACGGCAAGGGCGACTTCCTGATCATTCCCAAGGGCGTGATGCACCGCTTCGATCCGGCGCCGGGACCGCAGTACTACTGGATGTACGAGTCGTTCGCCGGCGATCCCGAGAAATCGGAGTCCCCGACGACCGGCCGCTTCCTCACGCATTCCGAGAGCGACTACAAGTTTCCGCGCTCGCTCCAGACGTTCAACGAGTCCGGCCGCTTCGAAGTCGTCTCCAAAGTCGACGCGACGTACACGCGGCGCGTGCACCCGACGCATCCGTTCGACGTCATCGGCTGGCGCGGTGACTACCTGCCGTACAAGTTCGCGGTGGAGGACGTGCGGCCGCTCGTGGCCGACCGCTCGCACGTGCCGCCGTCCGGGCACACGATCTTCAAGCTGCCGGGCTGCTATATCTGCATCTTCACCGTGCGCTCGGTGGAGAAGGAGGCGATGTGGGTGCCGTTCTTCCATCGCAACCTCGACTACTGCGAGACGCTCGGCTACCACTTCGGTGATTTCTTCAGCGCGGGCGGCGTCGTGCAATCGGGGATGGTGACCGTGCACCCGGTCGGCTTGCCGCACGGGCCGAAGCCGAAGGCGCTCGAAGCGTTCATGGCTGGGCGCCGCGGAGAGATTCACAACGAGCTCGCGGTGATGGCGGACTTCGCCAACCCGACGCAAATCTCGGAGTTCGCGCTCGGCATCAGCCGGCCGGACTACATGGACGCGTGGTCGCCGTACGCGACGGATCCGAAGTTCGCGTACGACCCCGCGCGCCTCGACGACGTGCGCGCCATCGCGGACCGGCTCAGCGGCGCCCGCGACACCCTGCGTCCGCCGGCGGAGTGACCATCGGCATTGTCCTAACCTGCCCCTGCGGCGAGATCTACGAGCTCAAGCCCGAGTACGCGGGACGGCTTCTCGAGTGCCCCGATTGCGGTCGCCAACTCCGCGCGGGACACAGCCCCGCCCTCGCGCGGCCCGCCGTGCCGGGGGCGGATGCCGCGTTCGCTCGCGACGTGTTCCTGCTGCGCGAGCGCGTCTTCACCATCACCACCAAGTACGAGGTCTGGGCGGAGGACGGCACGCCGATCCTCTACGTCGAGCGGCCGACGTACCCGGTGCGCACGATCGCTGCCTATCTCCTGGGCGTGGTCGCGGCCTCGACCGTCGTGGACTGGGTGGCGCGCGACGTCCCGAACGAAGTGGTCGACGTGCTGCTGACGCTGCTCGGTTACGGTGCGGCGTTGGCAGCATTCGCGGTCGTCTCGATGTCGGCGCGCCCGCTCCGGCACGTGACCGTCTTTCGTGACGACTCGCGGCGCGAGGTCGTCCTTCGCGTGCTGCAGGATCAGCGCGTCGCTCTCGTGGTCCGCACGTACACGGTGACGACGGGCGACGGCACCGTCCTCGCGCGTCTGCGCAAGAACTACCTCTACAACGTCACCCGCAAGCGTTGGTCCATCGAAAGCCCGTCCGGATCGGTCCTCGCGATCGCCGTCGAGGAATCGATCGTGCTCTCGCTGCTGCGTCGCGTGCTGGGCTCCTTCTTCGGGCTCCTGCGCACCAACTTCGTCTTCGAGGGGCCGAACGGAGAGGAGCTCGGCGAGTTCAACCGCACGTTCACGATCTTCGACCGCTACGTGCTGAAGCTCGCCGAGGATCCCGACCGCACGCTCGACCGGCGCGTCGCCCTCGCGACCGGGATCATGCTCGACACCGGCGAGCGTCGCTGATGGAGGAGCGCGAGCGCGTCCTCCGCATCACGCCGGACATGCTGCTCAGCCGGCGCCTCGATTTCGAGAAGCGCATGTCGCGCCTGCCGGCCGTCACCGTCGTCCTGCTCGCCATCCTCGCCGCCATCTTTTTCGTCGAGACCACACGCGGAGCCCTCAGCTCGGCGCCGGCGCTCATCCGGGCGGGTGCCCTCGTGCGCGACGCGGTCCGTGGCGGTGAATGGTGGCGGCTCGTGACGATGATCTTCCTTCACGGTAGCCTCGAGCATCTCCTCGGCAACGCGCTGGCGCTTTACGTCCTCGGAATGGTGTGCGAGCACGCGTTCGGCCGCGCGCAGTTCGCCTTCCTGTTCCTGGTGAGTGGGATCGCCGGCAGCGTCGTCAGCATGATGCTGAGCCTGGGACCGTCGGTCGGCGCTTCCGGCGCGATCTTCGGGCTCCAGGGCGCCGCCGTCGTGCTATTCAGCCGTCATCGCGCCCGGTTGCTCGTGCGCTCGCGGCGGATCGGTATCGTGCTGATCGCGTGGGCGCTCTTCACCATCATGCTGGGCTTCACCACGCCGTACGTCGACAACGGCGCGCACATCGGCGGCTTCCTCGCCGGTATGCTGATCGCGCGCCGCCTGCACCCGGTCGTGCTCGAGCCGCCGTCGGACGACGTGAAGACGCGCATGCGGCGCGAGGCGTGGGTGACCGCCGCGGTTCTCGCCGCCGCGACGCTGGGCTGGGTCGCGCGCTAACGGGCGGCGCCGACGGACGGCGCGGCGCCGGGTGCGGACCGGCGGTCGGCCGCTTCAAGCTCAACGAAGACGAGGCTTCGCCTCGTCTCGTCTCCGCAGGCGCGTCCGACACCGGTCCGCACCCGGCGCCGCGCCGTCCGTCGGCGCCGCCCGTTAGCGCGCGATCCAGCCGACAGGAGTACCCCGAGAAGCGACTTCGCGATCCGCTTCAGCGCCGCGTGGACTTCGTTGAAGTTGGCCAAGGCAAATTCCGAGGACGTTCGCGTGAAAGACTGACGCAACGCTAGCGGAGGGCGGGAGGCACGACGGGGGCGGGGCGATGGCGGCGGGCGGCGCGGCCTGCGGTCGGACGCGCCTGCGGAGACGAGACGAGGCGAAGCCTCGTCTTCGTTGAGCTTGAAGCGGCCGACCGCAG
>JBGOTH010000236.1:0-5431 GCA_041476345.1 Methylomirabilia bacterium | reverse complement strand
TGCTTACCGAGCGTCAGGTGGATCGACGTCGTGTCGCGGCCCTGGATCATCAGCCGGTTGTAGGCGCAGTTCCACACGTCCTTGGTCGGGTCCTTCGCGAAGGAGATGGCGGACGTGAGATAGGCGCCGGCGTCGCCTTCGTGATGGAGGATCTGCGGCAGCGCGTACAGGTCGACCTGCTCGCCGCGCAGCACGACTTCCTTCACGGGCCCCGTCGGCACCACGCGGGGCGGAATCGGCTTCTCCATCGCCTGGAGATACTTCTTTTGCATTCCGTCCGGCGGCGCGCCGATGGCGGCGGCCAGCCGCCCGCGGCTGGCGTGCAGGTTCGTGATGACGGGGAACTTCGTGCCCTTGACGTTCTCGAAGATCAGCACCGGGCGCTGCTTCATCTCGCGCTCCAGCTTTACGACGAGGGCGGTGATCTCGTACGCGGGGTCGATCTCCTTCTTCACGATCTGGACGGCGTCGGGCTTCGCGCGCTTGACCGCATCCAGGAAGCTCCGGAGGTCCTGAGCCACGGCTACTTCGCCAACCCGTAGAGACGGCGGGCGTTGTCGTTCAGGATCTTCTGCTTCTGCTTGTCGGTGAGATCGCCGCGCTCGCTGATCTCCTTGATCGAGCTCGGGTAGCTGTTGTCCCAGTGCGGAAAATCGGACGCCCACACGATCGCGTTCTCGCCGAGCAGCTTCGCGGCCTGCGGCATCATCCATTCATCCGCTTCGCACGAGAAGTAGATCTTGCCGGATCGGATGTAATCGCTCGGCTTCTTCGTGATCGCGGGTGCCTCTGACGCGCGCTTCGCGTATTCGTCGTCCATGCGCTCCGCCCAGTACGGCGCCCAGCCGCAGCCCGCTTCGAGGTAGGCGATGCGGAGGCTCGGGAAGCGCTCGGGCACGCCGTCGAAGATGGTCGAGGTGAGCTGGCGCATCTGGCCGAACGCGTGGGAGACGGTGTGCGTCTGGATGAAGCTGGGAAAGCCGTCGACGCCGGCGCCGCCGAGATGGGAGCCGGATGCGTGGAGACCGACCATCACGTCGAGGGCCTGCGCTTCGGCGTAGATCGGGTCGAACTTCCGGTCCCCAAGCAGGTGCCCGCCGTCCGCCGCGAGCATCCCGCCCACGCACCCGTAGTTCTTCACGGCGTTGTGGAGCTCCTTCGCCGATTCCTCGGGGTCGAGGATCGGCAGCAGCGCCACCGCGTGCAGGCGCGGGCTCGCCTTGATGAACTCCTCGGCGATCATCCGGTTGTACGCGCGGCAGATCTGCACCTGCCACTGGCGGTCGCGGATGAAGCTCATGAAGAGGCCCAGCGTCGGGTAGAGCACCGTCTCCTCGACGCCGCCGCGGTCCAGCGCCGCGAGCCACGACTTCGCGTCGCCGCCCCAATCGCCGAGCGTGTTGATGAGGCGCCGATCCCAGCCGTCCGACGTGTACATGCCGTACGTGAGGGAGCGCTGGCGATACGGATCGTCGAGGTACTTCGCGACCTGCTCCGTCGTCTCGGTGATGTGGCCGTCCGCGTCGAAAATGTTCATGGTCCCCATCCCAACCCCCTCTGTCACGGCTTCTTGCAGATGACGTTGAGCAACGCCTGCCGCTTCTCCTCGCGCACCACCTTCAACGCGCGCTGCAGCATGTCGGGCAGCGCGGCGGGATCGTCGACCTGCTCCGCCCAGCCCCCGCTCGCGCGGCACACCATCTCGTAGTCAGGAGCGGGGCTGAGGTCGGTCAGGGGCATCGGCGTTTCGGAGCGCGCCGCCCATCCGCCCTTGGCGAACGAATGCACGGCGCGCTTCACCGCGTTCCACGTGCTGTTGTTGAAGATCACGGTGAGGGTCGGGAGGTCGTGCTTGCGCGACACCCAGTGCGATGCCGTCGGCGCTCCGAACATGTACGAGCCGTCACCCACGCACGCGATCACGGTCTTGTCGCGCGCGGCGAGCTTGGCGCCGAGCGCCGCGCCGAGGGCCCAGCCGAGTCCGCCCGCCGGCGACGACGCGAAGTAACTGCCGGGCACCGTGAACCGCGTCTGGGTGGCGTCGAGGTCGTACTCGTTGACGACGATGGTCTCGTCGTCGACGACGTCGCCCACGCACTTCGACACCCACGCCATTTCCATCGGCCGCTCTTTGGATGCGGTGAGGCCACGCTGCTTCCACTCCTCGCGCAGCCGCCGATTCGCCTCCTCGGTGCGCCGCCGCCGCGCTTCCACGACCTTCGCGTCGATCATCGACCGCACCGCGTCGGCGAGGGCGTGGAGCGTGAGGCGCGGTTGTCCGGCCAGCGCGACGTCGGACTCGAAGCCGCGGACCGGGTAGCGCGAGAAGAGCGGATCGTGCGCCACGTGAATGATCTTCGTCTCGGGCTTCGGGTGCGCGCCGCTCGGGAACCACGGCACGTCCGACTCGACGACGAGGATGGCGTCGGCCTCTCCGAAGTGCGGCGAGGCGTCGAAGCCTCCGTGGAGCGGATGGTCTTGTGGAAAGTTCAGGTACGTGTGGAACTGCTCGATCACCGGCGCCCCGAGCGCTTCGGCGAGCGCCACGAGGGCGGGGATCGCGACGGGATCGCGGCCCACGGCTTTCGTGATGACGATCGGGTGGGTCGCGCCGACGAGGATCTGGGCGGCCTTCGCCACCGCGGCGCGCGCGGCGACGGTCTCCGCGGGGCGTGGCGCGCGGCTCACGGGTGCGTAGTCGAACGTCTCCTGCCGCTCGCCGAGCACCTCGCGCGGCAGCGTGAGGTACACCGGGCCCGCGGGCTCCGCCGTCGCGATGGCGAGCGCTCGATCCACGATCGTCTCGAGTTGCGAGAAGTTGCGGAGCTCGTAGTCCCACTTCACGAACTCGCGTGCCAGCGCGCCCTGGTCGAACGACTCCTGCGCCCAGTGGATCGGCCGGTCGCGGCTGCCCGCGAAGCCTTCTTCCGTGATCGGGTTGCGCCCGGCGCTGAAGAGGATCGGCACGTTGCTGCGCGCGGCGTTCATGATGCCGCCGATCGCATTCGCCGCGCCCACGATGACGTGGACCATGACGACCTGGGGCCGGCCCGTCACCATCGCGAAGCCGTGCGCCATGGCCACCGCCGTGACTTCGTGCGGCACCGTGAGCGGCCGGGGCACCGGCTGTCCGGTCGCCGCGCGCTTCGCGAAGGCCTCGATGATCGGAGCGAAGTCCGTGCCGGCATTCGCGATGAAGTACTCCACGCCGCGGGCGGCGAGCAGCTCCAGGTAGGCATCCGCGGTACTTTCGACGGTCGCGCGCTTGGTCATCGTCGCTCCAATTCTGGGAGCCGCATTGCCGGGAGTGTACCGCGAGCTCCGGCGGATTTGATAGCATGGCGCCACCCACGGAGGTGTGGCTATGCGACGAGTGGCGACGTTCATCTCGATATTCGCGCTGGGCCTGCTGACAGTCCCGGCCTTCGCTCAGGACAAGCCGCGCTCGGGCGGCGAGCTGGTGTTCGTGGTGCCGTCGGAGCCCCCGTCCTACGACGCGCACCAGGAGGAGACGTTCGGGGTCATCCATCCGATGGCGCCGCTGTACAGCACGCTTCTGAAGGTTGATCCGTTCGACAAGTCGGGCACCAAGCCGGTGGGCGACCTCGCCGAGTCGTGGACGGTCTCGAAGGACGGCACCGTTTACACGTTCAAGCTGCGTCACGGCGTCAAGTTCCACGACGGCAGCGAGATGACGGCGAAGGACGTGAAGGCGAGCTACGACAAGATCATCACGCCGCCCGCGGGCGTGAAGTCGCTGCGCAAGGAGATGTACGACGCCGTCAAGACGATCGAGACTGCGGATCCGTACACGGTCGTGTTCCGGCTGAAGCGGGCGGAGGCGTCGTTCCTGCTCGCCATGGCCTCCCCGTGGAACTGGATCTACAAGGCCGACATCCTCGCCAAGGACCCGCACTGGTACGAGAAGAACGTGATGGGGACAGGCCCGTTCACGTTCGTGGAGCACGTGCGAGGCTCGCACTGGGTGGGCAAGAAGAACCCGAACTATTGGGACAAGGGCAAGCCCTACCTGGACGGGTATCGCGCGATCTTCATCAAGGACTCGGCCGCGCAGGTGGCGGCGGTCCGCGGCGGGCGGGCGCACATCCAGTTCCGCGGGTTCACGCCGGCGGAGCGCGACAGCATCGTACAGACGCTCGGGCCGGGCAAGGCCACCGTGCAGGAGAGTGCGTGGGACTGCCTGAACTTCGTGTCGATGAACCACGGGAAGAAGCCGTTCGACGACAAGCGGGTGCGCCGGGCGCTCTCGCTGGCGCTCGACCGGTACCAGGGCTCGCAGGCGCTGTCGAAGATCGCCATCGTGAAGGAAGTCGGCGGCGTGATCGTGCCGGGCACTCCGTACGCGACGCCGCCCGAGGAGCTGGAGAAGCTCGCGGGCTACGGCCATGACATCAAGAAGAACCGCGAGGAAGCGAAGCGCCTGCTGAAGGAAGCCGGGGTGCCCGACGGGTTCGCGTTCACGTTCAAGAACCGCGGGATCCCGATGCCCTACGAGCCGGTCGGCGTCTGGCTGATCGACCAGTGGCGGCAGATCGGCCTCAACGTGAAGCAGGAGGTCATAGAGGCGGCGACCTACTACAGCGTGCTGAAGCGCGGGGACTTCGACGTGACCATGGACTTCCAGTGCGGCTTCATCGTGGAGCCGGACCTGGACCTCGTGCGCTTCATCTCGACGTCGGACGCCAACTACGGCCGCCACAAGGATGTCGTGATCGACGACCTGTATCACCGGCAGGCGCAGGCCACCGATCCGGAGGAGCGCAAGAAGATCATTCGGGCGTTCGAGAAGCGCCTCCTCGACGAGGAGGCCCACGTCATCTACACGCTGCAGTGGCATCGCATCATCGCGCACAGCGCGAAGGTGAAGGGCTGGACGATCACCCCGAGCCACTACCTGAACAACCAGCTCGACACGGTGTGGTTGTCTGACTAGTCACCGCGTTCGCGGGGGCCAGAATACCTACGGGTTCACCGTAGGGATCCTGATGCTCGACACGCGGTTCCCGCGCATCCACGGCGACATGGGGAACGCGACGACGTTTCCCTTTCCGGTGCGCTACCACCGCGTGGCCGGCGCCGCGCCGGATCTCGTCGTCCGGCGCGGCGCCGAAGGTCTGCTCGACACGTTCGTCGACGCCGCCCGCTATCTCGAGCGCGAGGGCGTCGGCGCGATCACCACCAACTGCGGCTTCCTCGTGAAGTTTCAGCGGCAGATGGCCGCCGCCGTTCGCGTACCGGTCTTCACCTCGAGCCTCCTGCTCGTCCCGATGGTGCACCGCCTGCTCGCGCCCGGTCGCCGCGTCGGGATCATGACCGTGAACGCGCCGTCGCTGACCGCGGAGCATCTGGCGGGCGCCGGCATCGGCGCCGATATTCCGCTCGCGGTCATCGGCATGGAAACGGAGAAGGA
>JBGOTH010000235.1:0-5467 GCA_041476345.1 Methylomirabilia bacterium | reverse complement strand
GACTCAAGTTCCTGCAGTCTCGCTGGGGTGCGGTGCTGGATTTCTGGGGCGACAACGTCGTGCACGTCGCCGTCTTCGCGAGCATCGCGATCGGGTGGAGTCGCGCCGTCGGGACGGCGTGGCCGCTCGTGCCCGGGGCCATCGCGGCGGCGGCGACGCTTGCCTCGGCCGCGGTCATGTTCGAGCGCACCGTCGAGGATCGGCCGGCGACCACCGAATCGCCGGCGGCCCGGCTCGTCGATGCCCTCGCGGGCCGCGACTTCATCTACGTTCTGATCCTGGCGTCAGCCTTTGGGAAGGCGACGTGGTTCCTCGTCGCCGCCGCCGCGGGAACCCCAACCTTCCTGGTGCTGGCACTCTGGCTCAACGACCACCGTGGCCGCGTTCGCTGACGTCATCCTCCGGGGGCTCGCGTTGTCCGGTCAGGCGATCGCGATCGGCGGCGTGCTGTTCGCCCTCCTCGTCCTCTCGCCGTCGCGGCCCTCGAGCCGGGTGTGGTTGGTGGTCGCGCTGGCGGCGGCGAGCGTCGCTGTCGCCCAGAGCCTGGCGCTCGGCGTGCTCATCGCGGCGCTCGGCTCGGGGTCGAGCTTCAGTGTGCGGGACCTCGTGCCAACGGTGTTCGTCAGGGCGAGCCTGGTCAAGATCCTGGCGAGCGTGGCGCTCCTCGGGGCCGCGCTTGCCGTTCGCCGGCGGCCCCGCGTCGGTCTCTGGTGGGCCGTGCTCCTGGGCTCGGCGGTCACCCTCGTCGTCAGTGCCGCCTTCCTGAGCCATGGGGTCGCGCGCCTCGATCGTCGCGCGGCTCTGATGACGCTCGATGCGCTTCACCAGCTTGCCGCCGGCGCGTGGATCGGCGGTCTCGTCCACCTCACGATCGTGGCGTTCCCGACCCGCGAGGAGGGAGTGCCACCGGCGCTCCTTCAGCGGTTTTCGACCATGGCGTGTTCCGCGGTCGCGGTGCTGATCGCGGCGGGGGTCGGCCTCACGTTCGGGTACGTCGACGGGATAGAGGCCCTACTCGGCACCGCGTACGGCGTGATGGTCCTCACGAAGGCGGTGATCCTGTGCGGACTGCTCGTGCTCGGCGCGGCGAACTTCTTCGCGATTCGGCGGCTCCCCGATACGCCGGTTGCGTCGCGACGGCGCCTCCGGCGCTTCGTCGAAGTCGAGCTCGGTCTCGGGATCACGGTGTTGTTCGCCGCGGCGTCGCTGACGTCGCTGCCGCCGGCGGTCGACGTCGTCGCCGACCGGGCGGGCCTCGGCGAGGTGATGACGCAGTTCACGCCGCAATGGCCTCGCCTGACGTCGCCCACCATCGATCAGCTGCCGGTCGATGATCCCAATGCCCCTCGGACCGATGCGGATCGCGCCTGGTCGGAGTACAACCACCACGTCTCGGGACTGTTCGTGCTGGCGATGGGGCTGCTCGCGATTCTCCACGTCAGCGGGGTCGCGCGCTGGGCGCGGCACTGGCCACTGGTCCTCCTGGGCCTCGCCGCCTTCATGCTCGTCCGCAATGACCCGGGCGCGTGGCCGCTCGGACCCCAGGGATTCTGGGCGAGCATGGCCGAGCCCACCGTGCTCCAGCATCGCGTGTTCGTGCTCCTCGTCGTGGTGTTCGGCGTCTTCGAGTGGATGGTGCGCACGGGCCGGATCACCTCGTCAGGCGCCGGGCTCGTCTTTCCCTTGCTCTGCGCCGTCGGGGGAGGACTCCTCCTCACGCACTCGCACGCGAGCCTGAATCTCAAGTCCGAGTTCTTGCTGGAGGTCACCCACGCGCCGCTCGGCGTGCTCGGGGTCGCGATCGGGTGGGCGCGCTGGCTCGAGCTCAGGCTGGCGGCGCCGGACGATCGGATGCCGGGCCGGATCTGGGCATCCGCGTTGGCGGTGTTCGGAGTCCTGTTGCTGTTCTACCGAGAGAGCTGAGCCGGCCGGCCGTTGCGCATGAAGCTCGTGCGAGTGCTTCTGCTCCTGCTCGGCGTCGTGCTGCTGGGTGTGCTCGTCGCCCGGAACGATCCAGCCGAGATTTTCGCGGCCATGGGTCGTCTCTCCTGGAGACTGGGCATCCTCGTCTGCTTTCCCTTCTCGCTCGTCACGATCTTCGACACCCTCGGCTGGCGATTCGCGTTCGGGCATGACCGCGTCCGCTTCGGCACGCTGCTCGGAGCACGGCTGGCCGGGGAAGCCTTCAACCTGACGACGCCGACGGCCGCCCTCGGCGGTGAAGCGGTGAAGACGTGGCTGCTCCGAGGGCATGCGCCCCTCGATGAGACCCTCTCCTCGGTCATCGTCGCCAAGACCACGATTCTGGTCGCGCAGGGCATCTTCTTCACGCTCGGTATTGCCCTCGCCGGGCTCTCCGTGCTCTCGGATTCGCCCCTCCTGCGCGGAATGCTGGGGCTGCTGTTACTGGAGATCCTGGCCCTTGCCGGGTTCGTGGTGGCACAGACCCAGGGGCTGTTCGGGCGGGGACAGCGCCTCCTTCAGCAGTTCAATCTCCGTCCCCCCGGATCTGGAGAGACGCTGCGCCGTGTCGATGACGGCCTCGCGTCGTTCTATCGCCGCCAGCCCCGACGGCTCGTTCTGTCCATCGGGTTCCATCTCGTCGCGTGGGTGCTCGGCTCGGTCGAGGCGTATCTGACGCTCCACTTCCTCGGTGTGGACGTGTCCCTGACCACGGCCACCGTGATCGAAGCGTTCGGCACGGCCGTCCGCTTCGCGACGTTCATGGTTCCCGCGAGCCTGGGCGTTCTCGAGGGCGGCTACGTCGTGACGTTCAGCGCGCTTGGACTTGCATCGTCGACCGGTGTCTCGTTCGGACTCGTGCGGCGCGTGCGTGAGTTCGTCTGGGTCGGCGCGGGGCTGATCGTATTCGCGGTGATGCGCGTGAAGCCTTCCGGAAAAGACTTCGCCTAACCTGGACAATCCAGGCTAGGCGGCGCCTCTGACGAGACGGTAAACGACGCGGCCCACCCAGTACGCGTGTGATCCGGCGGCGACGATCACCATGAGCGTGGGCAGTGCGGCCGGCGCCCACGTGATCCCGACCAGGAACGCCAGCAGCATCACGTAGAAGCCGTCGCGCGTGCCGAGCGCGCTCAGGACGGCGCCGACGCGGTCCTCGGCGGCGGCCAAAGGCCAGCGACACGCCGCCGCCGCGCTCATCACGACGCCGACCGCGGCCAGCAGACCGAGGCCCGTGCCATGCCCCCTCAGCGTCGTGGCTGCGATGCCGAGCGCGATCACCACGGACGCATGCACCACCGTGTCCACCACGACGTCGAGCCGGGCACCCAGCGTCGATTCGGTGAGCGTCAGGCGCGCGACCTCGCCGTCGGTGTGATCGAGCACGACGGCGGCGAGGTACGCGAGGAGCCCGGCGAACACTCCCGGTGGCGTCGCGACGGCGAAGCAGCCGGCCGCGACGAGGCCGACGACGAGGCTCGCCACGCTGACCTGATTCGGCGTGATGCCGGCGGCGACGGTGAGCCGGCTCACGCGACGCGACAGGCGGCGGTGCACGTGCGTGTCGAGCGGCGTGTCGATGGCACTGCCGAGGCCGGCATAGAGCCGGTCCTCCGCCGTGCGCACGTCGGTGACGCCGCTGAGCCGCACGCCGGCGTCGCCGCGTACGAACTCCGGCGCGGTCGCGCTCAGCAGCGCATCGAGCCGTGCGCCGACTGGCGCGCCGGTCGTGAGCGCCGTCCACACGGCCGCGAGCAGGGGCGCGGACGCGAGCGCCACCGGCGCGCCGCGGCCGGTGGATTCCAGCACGACGGCCGGCGGCTCCGCCTCTGCGGCGCGTGCGAGCGTGCTCGGCGGAGGCGGCGCGGTGATGGGGACGAGGAGCGCGGTGTCGAGTAGCGCCGGCGTCTCCGCGTAAAGCCAGCTCACCGCGGCTCGCGCGGTGGGCGACCCGGCGAGCTCCGGAAGAAGGACGTCTCGCAGCGCGGCCGGCACATGCACGCGGCCCACGCCGGCCCGCACCGCGGCCATCACCGCGCGGAACACGAGCGGGCGTCCCGCCACGTTCAGGCGGGCGACGGCGAGGTCCTCGGGAGCGGGGAGATAGAGGACGGCGTCGCGGATCAGGCGTTACTCGTCCGCGTCCACGCGGCCCACGCGCGGCAGCACCTCGTCCTCGGCGTACCTGAGATCTTCGGCGAAGTCGATTTCCGTCCACGGCAGGCCCGTGACGTCGACCCACCCCACGTGGATGCGTTGCAGCAGCACGTGAAGCGCGTCCTCGTACTCGGTGAGCTCACCGTTGGCCGCGATGACCTGCTCCAGCGCGCCCACGAGTACCGGGCCCGCTTGAGCCCCGCACTTGAAGAAACCGATGCCCTCGCCCACGTGTTCCCACGCCTCGGGCACCACCTTCTTGCCGAGCCCGATGACGCGTTCGCCGCGGGTGTAGAGCTTGACCTCTTCTCCGGTGTCGGCGAAGCCGCGGTCGACCAGAAGCGCGCTCGGCGCGGGAACGGCGAGGAGGCGGCGAAGGAACTCGCGCGGGAAGAGGACGTCTGCGTCCATGACGAGCGCGGGCTCGGCCAGATGTGCGCGCGCGGCGTAGAGCGAGAGGATGGAACCCTTCGCGTATTCGGGGTTGTCGACGTAACGGATCGCCATGCGGCCGAGCCGGTTGCCGGCGAGGGCCCGGACCTGGTCGGCGCAGTGACCCACGACGATCACAGTCTGTCGAATCCCGCAGTCCGCGAGCGCCGCGAGCATGCGTGCCAGCACGGCCTTGCCGCCCACCGGGAGGAGGGCCTTGTGCGTCTTGTCGGTGAGCGGCGCCAGCCGGCGCGCGACGCCGGCGGCGAGGATGACGGCGTTCACTCGGTCAGGCTCGCGCGGAAGCGATCGCGGATTTCCGCCGGCGTGTGAGCGATGCGCGGAACGTCCGCCTGCTCCGGCGTGACCTTGACGAGGATGAAGTGCGGCCCGTCGGTCGTGAGTGCCGTGGCCATGCACGCCGCGACGTCTTCATCGGTGACGGCGGCGGCGACGGACGCGTAGCCGGCGGCGGCGGCGACCGCGTCGAGCCGGACGCCGGCCGCGGCGGAGCGCTGGTTGCCGGTCGAGCCGTACACCTCGTTGTCGAACACGCAGTGGACGAAGCGGCGCGGCGCGCGTGCGCCCACCATCGGGAGGATGCCGAGATTCATCAAGAGATTTCCGTCGCCGTCGAAGACGACCGTCGCCGCCGCCACCGCCGGGCGGGTGAGGGCGACACCGAGCCCGATCGCAGACGCCAAGCCCATCGACCCGATCATGTAGAAGTTCTGCGGCCGATCGGCGACCGCGTGCGACTCCCTGGAGGGATAGCCATTCGCGTGAATGACGGGCTCGTTGCCGAGCTGCTTGACCGCCGTCGCAATGGCCGCATACCGCGAGATCTTCGGCACGAGAACTTCATTGGTCGCGGGCACGGGGCGCGGGGCGAGGGCGCCGCCGCCGCTGCCGCGGG
>JBGOTH010000234.1:0-5468 GCA_041476345.1 Methylomirabilia bacterium | reverse complement strand
GAGCACGACCTCGCGGTGCAGCCGGCGGCGCACCGGACGGTCGGGAATCGATTCCGCGCGGACCACGGCCATGCCGTCAGCGGAAGACGCGGAGCGCCGCGGCCGGAAGGGCGAGCGCCATCTCGCTCCCCTCCTTGGCGCCGATATCCGCGAGCGCGCCGGCGGCCACGTCGCACTCGAGCTGTGCGCCGTCGTCTCCGGGCACGGCGAGGGCCAGCCGCGTGAAGGCGCCGAGGAAGTGCACGGCCGTCACCCGCACCACGAGGCTGTTCGGCGCCTCGCGCGCGGCGGCCCCGATGACCAGCTCTTCCGGGCGGATCGCGAGCGTCAGCGGCGTACCCGCGGGCAGGACGTCCGTATCGCGGTGACGGATGGTGGCGGCGCCGACGCGCGCGAAGCCGGGACGGCCGTCGGCCTGTGCCGGCAGCAGGTTCATCTGGCCGACGAATCGCGCGACGAACAGCGAGCGCGGCTCCATGTAGATCTCGCTCGGGGTGCCCACCTGCTCGACGCCGCCGTGGTTCATCACGACGATGCGGTCGGCCATCGCCAGCGCCTCCTCCTGGTCGTGGGTCACCATGATGGTCGTGATGGACAGGCGTCGCTGGAGGTTCTTGATCTCCTGGCGCAGCGCGAGACGCACGCGCGCATCCAGCGCGGAGAGCGGCTCGTCGAGCAGGAGCAGCGACGGCGACGGCGCAAGCGCCCGGGCGAGCGCGACCCGCTGCTGCTCGCCGCCGGAGAGCTGGGCCGGGTAGCGCTCCCGGTGGGCGGGCAGACGAATGAGCTCGAGGAGCTCGTCGACGCGGGCGGCGATGCGGCCGCGATCCCGCGTGCGCGTCTCGAGGCCGTACGCGATGTTGCGCGCGACGGTCAGGTTCGGGAACAGCGCATACGACTGGAAGACGATCCCGTAGTTTCGTTGGCTCGGCGGCAAGCCGGACACGTCGCGCCCGCGCATGAGAACGACACCGGCGTTTTGCCGTTCGAGGCCGGCGATGATGCGGAGCAAGGTCGTCTTGCCGCATCCGCTGGGCCCGAGGAAGCAGACGAACTCCCCTTCACGAACGGTGAGCGAGATGTCGCCGAGCGCGACGACGGTCCCGAACTTCTTGGCAATCGATTGCAGCTCGACCGCCGCCGCCACGCCCGTCATCCCGGAGACGTCACGCGGTGTCCAGGCAACACGTGGCCCGGGCACGTAGCGTGGGCGCGGAGCGAGGGCGGCGGGCGCGGGGGGGGGGGCCGCCCCCGCCCCCCGCGCCCCCCCCGCCCCCCCCCCCCCGCCCCCGCCGCCCTCACTACCGCCCGTACCGCTTCGTCCACTCCGCGAGAATGCGCTCGCGGTTCTTCGCCGACCAGTCGAAGTCGTTGGGGTAGACGACCTTGCTGATGTCCTTGGGCAGGCCTTCGGGCACCGGGAAGCCCGCCACCGCGACGGCCGCGAAGTATTTCGAGTAGAGGCGCATCGCCTCGTCGGTGATCGCCCAGTCGAGGAACTGCCTGGCCGCCGCGTTGCCCTTGCCCTTCTTCGTGAGGCTGTTGGCCTCCATCTCGTACCCGGCGCCTTCCTTCGGGATCACCATCTCGACCGGCGCCCCGTCCTTCTTCTGCTTCGCGGCCACGTACTCGAACGACACACCGATCGCCCGTTCGCCCGCCGCGGCGTCCTTGCACGGCTTCGAGCCGGACTTCGTGTACTCGGCCATGTTCTTGTGAAGCGCGTCGAGGTACTCCCAGCCCTTCGCCTCACCCAGGCGCTGGAGGACCGACGCCACCGAAAGATAGCCGGTCCCGGAGCTCGCCGGATTCGGCATCACGACCTGGCCCTTGTACACGGGCTTGGTGAGATCGGCCCACGACGTCGGCGCGGGCAGGTTGTGCTTTTTCGCGACCTCGGTGTTGAAGCAGAACGCCGACATGTAGATGTCGATCCCGACCCACGACGGTGGGTTCGCCTTGTCGCGGAAGAGCGGCTGCACGCGGTCGAGCCCCTTCGGCGCGTACGCCTCGAGGAGCCCGGCGTTCTTGAACACGAGCATGTTCGTGGCGGCCACGCCCCAGATGACGTCCGCCTGCATGTTGTCCTTCTCGGCCATGAATCGCGCGGAGACGTCGCCGGTCGACAGCCGGAGCATCTTGACCTCGATGTTCGGCAGCGACGTGTTGGCGACCTTCATGTAGTCGGTGATCTGCTCCGGTTCGAGCGCCGTGTAGACGACCACCACGTCCTTCGCCCACGCGGGCGTCACCACGAGAAGGAACGCCAAGCCTACCCCCCACTTCAACGATCGTCGCATCGTCGGTCTCCTTTGCCGGGGTTCAGCCCGCGGTGAAGCCACCGTCGACGA
This sequence comes from Methylomirabilia bacterium, assembly GCA_041476345.1. Classification (GTDB taxonomy): domain Bacteria; phylum Methylomirabilota; class Methylomirabilia; order Rokubacteriales; family CSP1-6; genus VGLJ01. The sequence goes on along the minus strand of JBGOTH010000234.1, from coordinate 3,117 downwards.
CCAGCTCGGCGCCGGTCATGAACGAGGACTCGTCGCTGGCGAGGAAGAGGGCCACGGTGGCGATCTCGCGCGGCTTCGCGATGCGGCCGAGCGGGATGCCCGTCTCGAATTCCTTGCGGATCGCCGGCGTCAGGTACGGCGCCTGCAGCGGGGTGTCGACGATGCCGGGGTGGATCACGTTACAACGGACGTTGTCCTTCGCGAACTGGATGGCGAGGGACTTGTTGAGCGCGATGAGCGCCCCTTTCGCGGCGGTGTACGCGTCCTGCGCGCGCGTGAAGCCGGCCAGCGCCGACACCGAGCCCATCAAAATGATGGACCCGCCGCCCGCGCGCTGAAGATGCGGGATGCCGTGCTTGCCCACCCAGAACACGGACTTGAGGTTGATGGCCATCACGCGATCCCACCAGGTGTCGTCGGTTTCGAGCACCGAACGGTCGCGATCCTTCCACAGGACGCCCGCGTTGTTGTGCAGCACGTGGAGCGCGCCGAAGCGCTTCACGCCGTCCGCGATCATGCGCGCGACGTCCGCTTCGACCGCCACGTCGCCGACCACCCCGAGCGCCTGGCCGCCCTTGCCTTCAACGGCGGCCACGGTGTCGCGCGCCGCCTTCTCGTCGATGTCCGCGACGACGACACGCGCGCCCTCCTCCGCGAAGAGGATCGCGCACTCGCGTCCCATGCCCATGCCCGCGCCGGTGATCAGCGCGACTTTCCCCTTGAGTCGACCGGCCATCTAGATCCTTTCGAAGTTACGGATGAGCTCCCAGTCGGTGACGGCCCGATCGAACGCCTGCTGCTCGAGGCGTGCCGCGTGGAGATAGTGGTCGACCACGCGGTCTCCGAGCGCGGCGCGCGCGACCTTCGAGCGGGCGAGCGTGTCGATCGCCTCGCGCAGCGTCTTCGGCACCTGCGTGAGCGACGTGTCGTCGTACGCGTTGCCTTCGTACGCCTTCGGCGCCGTGAGCCTGGCCTCGATCCCGTGGAGTCCCGCCGCGATCGTCGCCGCGAACGCGAGGTACGGGTTCGCGTCCGCGCCGGGAATGCGATTCTCGACCCGGAACCCCGCCCCCTCGCCGCACAGGCGGAAGCCGCACGTGCGGTTGTCCCAGCCGACCACCACCCGCGTCGGCGCGAACGTGCCCGACTGGTAGCGCTTGTAGGAGTTGACGCCCGGCGCGTAGAAGTACGCGAAGTCGCGCGCCATCGCCATTTGACCCGCTAACCACTGGCCGAATACAGGCGTCCACTGCTTCGCCTCGCGTCCCTGCCCGCGCGGCGCGAAGAGGGCCTTGCCCGCCTTGTCCCACAGGGACGAGTGGAGATGGAACGACGAGCCGGCCGCGCCCGCGTCGTACTTCGCCATGAAGGTGATCGCGCAGCCCTGGAGCGAGGCGATCTCCTTGGCGCCGTGCTTGTAGAGCGCGGTGCGGTCCGCCATCTCCAGCGCGTCGGCGTAGCGCAGGTTGATCTCCTCCTGCCCCTTGCCCCACTCGCCCTTCGACATCTCGACCGGCACGCCGGCGGCTTCCATCCCGTTGCGGATCGCGCGGATCAACGGCTCTTCGCGCGTGGTCTGCAGAATGTGATAGTCCTCCATGTACCCCGACACCGGCGTCAGGCCGTGATACCGCTTCGCGCGCGCATCCTCGAAGCTCTCGCGGAAGAGGTACAGCTCGAGCTCCGCCGCCGTCTTCACCGTGTAGCCGAGCTTCGCCGCGCGCGCCACCTGCCGCTTGAGCACCCAGCGCGGCGCCTCCTCGATCGGCTCGCCGTCTTCCGTGTAGACGTCGCACATGACGAGCGCGGTCTTCGGCAGCCACGGGATGAGCCGCAGCGTGGCGAGATCGGGGACGACCTTCATGTCGCCGTAGCCGCGCTCCCACGACGTGAGCGTGAAGCCGGGCAGCGGCTCCATCTCCATGTCCACCGTGAAGAGATAGATGCAGGCGTGCGCGCCTTCCTCGGCGACGTGATCGACGAAATAACGCCCCACGACGCGCTTGCCCATGAGGCGCCCGTAGCCGTCGGGGAACACCGCCAGGACCGTGTCGATCTCGCCCTTGCGGACGAGCGGCATGAGCGTCTTGAGATCGACCCGTCCGGGCATGGCGGCGATGGTAGCGCAAGCGCGCGCCGTGTGTCATTCGCGCTCCCGCCGCCCAGGGATCGCGAAATCAGTTGAGCGAGAGCGGGATGGGGATCGGCGGCAGGATCAGGACGAGCAGGACGAGGCACGCGATCCCGACGATGCGGCGGCCTCGCGTCAGCGGCGTGACGTCGTCGAGCGGCGCTCCATGCTTGAATCCGACGAAGGTCATGACGAACAGCGCCCACACCACCCAGTTCGCCGACCACGTCAGCGCGCCGAGCGCCAAGAGCCCGACGAACGCCGCGATGCCGATCGTGCGATGCGCGCGCCCGAAGACCGCGTAGACGATCCGGCCGCCGTCGAGCTGTCCCACCGGTGTCAGATTGAGGGCGGTCACGAAGAGCCCCGCCCACGCGGCGTCGAATACGGGATGCGTGTAGAGCTTCATGCCCTCCGGGATCGGGCCGAACGACAGCGTGACGAGCGCGCGGGTCAGCAGGGAGTCCCCGAACGTCATCACCCCGACGCCGGCGGGCGCCAGCGCCGACCAGTGAATGCCTATCACGAGCGCCGGGAGTGCCACGATCAGGCCCGCCAGCGGCCCGGCCGCCGCGATGTCGAACAGCGAGTTGCGATTCGTAGCCGGCCCGCGCATTCGGATGACCGCCCCGAACGTGCCGAACAGGAGCGGCGCCGGAAGGAAGTACGGCAGACTGACCGGGACGCCGTAATAGCGCGCGGCGAAGTAGTGCCCGAACTCGTGGAACGTGAGCGTGCCGAGCAGCGTCACCGCGAAAGGGATCCCGCTCAGCATCGACCACCACGACGGACTGAGGCGCAGGGCGTCGAACGTCGGCGACCCGACGTACCCGGTGCCCGCCCACAGGACGGAGAGCAGGGTCAGGGTGAAGAGCACGACGTTGACGATCGGGCGCGAGCGGTCGGCCGACGGCGTGCCCGGCCATGCCTGCACGAGCACCCCGCCGCGGTCGGTCCGGATGTAGGGCGTGTAGCCGAAGCGGCTG
>JBGOTH010000233.1:0-5476 GCA_041476345.1 Methylomirabilia bacterium | reverse complement strand
GGCCTCGGCGCCGACATCCTGACGACGTTGCGCGTGATCGAGGAAGTCTCGCGGGCCGACGGCTCGACGGGCTGGTGCCTGGCGATGGGGATCAACACCTTCCGCCAGAGCGCGCAGCTCGCGCCCGACGTGCGGCGCGAGATCTTCTTCAGCGATCCGGTTGGTGTTTCGGCCGGGTCGGCGAACCCCCGCGGTCGCGCCGTCGCCGTGCCGGGTGGCTATCGCGTCACGGGGCACTGGTTCTTCGCCAGCGGCTGCATGCACTCGTCCGCGCTGCACGGCGCCTGCAAGGTGTTCGACGGCGACGCGCCCCGGCTGCTCCCGACCGGCGATCAGGAAGTACGGATCGCGTTCTTCTCTCCGAAGTCGCAGGCGCGGATCATCGACACCTGGAACGTGACCGGTATGCGCGGCACGGGCAGCCACGACATCGAGGTGAACAGTCTCTTCGTGCCCGAGGAGCACACGTTCTCGGCGGCCGAGCGCCGCGCGCGCGTCACCGGGCCGATGAATCGGATGCACGGCTTCGACCTCGCGGGCTGCGGCTTCTGCTGCGTCGGCCTCGGCGTCGCGCGCGCGGCCCTCGACACCTTCGTCGAGCTCGCCACGATGAAGGTTCCGCGCGGCTCGTCGGACCTGCTGCGCGACCGCGCGGTGGTCCAGGCGCAGGTGGGCGAAGCGGACGCGCTGCTACGGTCCGGCCGGGCGCTCCTGTTCGACGTGGTCGAAGAGATGTGGCAGACGGTGCTCGCCAAAGAGCTCGTCGCGGAGCGCCAGCGCGCCGATCTTCGTTTGGCCATGACCCACGCCGCGCAAAGCGCCGCCAAGGCCACGCACATGGTGTGCGCCGCGGCCGGCACCACGTCGATCTTCACGTCGAGCCCGCTGGAGCGCTACGCGCGCGACGCGGAAGTCGTCACGCGCCACAATCAGCTCCAGGCGGTGAACTACGAGGCGGTGGGGCGCACGAGGCTCGGGCTGGAATCGAACAGCCCGTTGTTCTAACCAATTGACGAGGAGCGCCATCAATGTCCGACCGATCGCTCGACCTGTTGACCGAAGCCATCCTCGAGCGCGATCAACCGCGTACCACCGATCTCTTCTTTCAGATGGTGAAGCGCGAGGGCCGCTCGCTGGGCGACGCGCTCGGCGTGGTGGCGTCCGCGGAAGCGCCGTTCGTGCAGGTGCCGAGCCACATCAACGTCCGTGACGGCCAGATCACGCTGATCAACAACGACCACACGATCCTCGGGCTGCGCACGTCCGTGAGCCTCGCGCCGTTCCTGCCCGAGCGCTATCGCCTGCTGCCGTACCTGCAGAGCGTCTGGTACATCCCCGCCGGCCTCGACATCTGGAACCAGCTGGCCGGCAAGTACCCCGGCCGCTACGCCACGATGAAGGGCATGAACGTGCCGCCGCCGAGCTACGGCCCGGTCGTGTGGCATCAGGACCAGGCGCCGATCACGGAAGAAGGTACTGTCGAGGAGCGGCTGCACGCGCACATGATCGCGACGATGAGCGGTGACGTGCGGCGGTCCTACGGTCTGTTCCTGGGGTTGGCGGCCGATCCGGCCGCCCGCCGGCAGCTCCGCGATCATCTGATTTTTCTCGGCCTCATCGACGTGCAGGACACGGTCGCGGGCCGCAAAGCGCGCAACACCGGTCACAAGGCGTTGCGCGCGCGTGCGGTGACGGACCTCGCCGAGTTCATCGGGTGGGACCGAGCGCGCGGCGTCTACTACATCGGCGTGCCGGACATGGCCGTCGGTCCGCTCTACTACTCGCTCTACGACGCGGTGTGCGTGATGGTCGCCACCGATCTCCCCGACGCCGGGAAGAATCTCGCCGCGACGAATCACACGCCGCTCACGCCGGCCGAGGTCGAGGAGATGGTCCAGCTCCTCATGACGGCGGACGGGCCGACGATCTGGGCCCGGCTCACCACGCACCTGCGCAACGGCACGTCGATCCGGAGCCTGGGGGACGCCATCCAGATCGGCGCGGCCGAGCTCATCCTGCGCACGACGGTGCCCCGGCAGTTCACGGACGGCCAGCATCCGTTCGACTACTGCAACACGGCGAACTACTGGATGCGCACGAGCGAGAGCCCGTATCAGGCGCGCGTGCTGTACCTGATGTCCCACTTCGTCAACGACGTCGCTCGCGCGGACAAGCTGTCCGCGTCCGTGATCGAGAGTGAGATCGCGGGATTCGACGGCGCCGGGCGCGCGCCGCAGGCGTTGCTGGACGAGCTCGATGCGGCGATTCTCGCGTTCGACGTCCCGCGCACCACGGCGATCGCCAGCGCGTATCTGAAGTCCGGCGCGGATCGTACCGCCTATCAGTCGGCGGTCGCGGTGACCGCGTGCAAGTTCCAGGACGACCCGCACAATCAGAAGATCACGCATTCCACGTACGAGGAGTACGCGCACAACTCCACGCACCTGAAGGATCGGCTCCTCCTCGTCACCGTACGTCTCCTCGCCGGCTGGCCGAAGATGCCGGGCGAGCGCGAGTGCTACGCGCGCTTCACGAAGGAGTGGATCAACAACTGATCATGCGCTGGCGCGCGCTGGCAACGGTGGCGGTCGTCGCGGCTCTCTCCTCGGGCTGCGCGAGCAGCCTCGTCACGCTCCCCGTCACATTCCCCAACGTGACCCCCGGCGCGCCGCAGGAGATCGCGGCGACGCTGGTGCGCCCGGCCGGCGTGGGACCGTTTCCCGCCGTCGTCCAGCTCCACGGATGCGGAGGGATCGGGGCGCAGTCCTACCGCTGGGCACGGTGGTTCGCCGACCGCGGCTACGTGGCGCTGGTGGTGGACAGCTTCGGCCCGCGCAAGGTCAAGGGCGATTGCCGGACGGGCCCGGACGAGCCGCCGATCACGGCGCGCTTCGACGACGCGTTCGGAGCGCTGCGCTACCTGCGGTCCCAGCCCTATGTCCTTCGCGATTCCATCGCGGCCATCGGCTGGTCCCAGGGCGGGGTGTACGCGATGGCCTCGATCAACGGGCCGAGCCTCGAGCGGGCCAAGCGGCGCGGGGTCGAGGTCCCTGCCGTCGGCTTCGCCGCCGGCATCGGGGTCTATCCAGGCGGATGCGACTCGCTCGTGACCGAGCGGGTGGCTCGCCCACTCCTGGTGCTGGTCGGCGGCGCGGACGATTGGACGCCCGCGGCGGAATGCGTGGAGATGGTGAACGCCATGAAGTCGCGCGGGGCCGACGCGGTCATCGTCATCTACCCCGGCGCGCACCACTACTTCGACGTGGAAGGGCAACGTCTGGAGGTGTTGGCCGAGGTGGAGAACGACACCAAGCCTGGCGGGCTCGGGGCGACCGTCGCATACCAGTCAGCCGCCGCCGCCGACGCCTACCGTCAGGTGGAGGCGTTCCTGGCCCGCCACCTGATACCGTGACGAGCCGGCCGCTCAGCTTTTTCGAGACGGTCAACGTCTACTTCGAGAAGGCGGCGGTGCTCTGCGACTATCCACGCGGCCTGCTCGACCAGATCAAAGCCGCGAACGCCGTCTACGCGATCCAGTTCCCGCTCAAGCGCGAGAACGGCGACTACGAGGTCATCTCCGCTTGGCGTGTGCATCACAGCCACCACGCAACGCCGGTGAAGGGTGGCATTCGCTTCGCGGCCGAGGTGAACGAGGACGAGGTCACGGCGCTCGCCGCGCTCATGACGTACAAGTGCGCGATCGTGGACGTGCCGTTCGGCGGCGCCAAGGGCGGGGTGAAGATCGACACCAAGAAGTATTCGGCGGGTGAGATCGAGCACGTGACGCGGCGCTATACCGCCGAGCTCATCAAGAAGAACTTCATCGGCCCGGGCGTGGATGTGCCCGCGCCCGACTATGGAACCGGGCCGCGGGAGATGGCGTGGATCGCCGACACGTACGCGGCGTTCAACCCCGGGCAGCTCGACGCGATGGCGTGCGTGACCGGCAAGCCGGTCACGCAGGGCGGAGTTCACGGCCGGGTGGAAGCGACGGGGCGCGGCATCTACTTCGGCCTGCGCGAAGCGTGCGCGCAGGCGGACGACATGAAGGCGCTCGGACTGACTGCCGGAATCACCGGGAAGACGGTCGTCGTGCAGGGGCTCGGCAACGTCGGCTATCACGCGGCGAAGTTCTGCGAACAGGCGGGCGCCGTGATCGTCGCGCTCGCGGAGCGTGACGGCGCCGTCTATCGCGCACGGGGCCTCGACGTCGACGCGGTGGCGCGGCATCTCCGTGAGACGGGCTCGATCCTGAACTTCCCCGGCGCCGAGAATCTTGTCCCCACGCAGGCGGCGCTCGAGCTCGCCTGCGACATCCTCATCCCCGCCGCGCTGGAGAACCAGCTCACCCGGGAGAATGCGCCGCGCATCAAGGCGAAGATCGTGGCCGAAGGCGCGAACGGTCCGACATCCGCCGAGGCGGAGGCGATCCTGCTGTCGAAAGGCGTGCTGATCATCCCGGACGTCTACCTGAATGCCGGCGGCGTCACCGTGTCCTACTTCGAGTGGGTGAAGAACCTCTCGCACGTCCGCTTCGGGCGGGTGGGCAAGCGCTTCGAGGAGGCGTCGTTCGGGCGGATCGTCAACGCCATCGAGCGCGCGACCGGGCATCGCTTCGGCGACGACGAGCGCCGCGCGATCGTGCACGGTGCCGACGAGCTCGACCTCGTCAACTCCGGCCTCGAGGAGACGATGATCGGCGCGTATCACCAGATCCGCGAGATCTGGAAATCCGACGCGCGGGTCACCGACCTGCGCACCGCCGCCTTCCTGTCGGCCGTGCGCAAGGTGGCGACGTCGTATCTCGAGCTGGGCGTATTCCCGTAACGTCTCTTCCGAACGGCGTCGCGCTCCACTGGCGGGAGGCGGGCGTCCCCGACGGGCCACCGATCATCTGGATCCACGGCGGGTCGGTCGAGGATTCGTCGATGATGATCGCCGACCTCGATCCGTTTCTCGATCGCGTGCGCGGCCTCTTCCCCGACACGCGCGGCCACGGTCTTTCGAGCCACTTCGAGCGCGTCGCGGACTACACGTACGCGCGCAAGGCCGAAGACCTCCTCCTGTGGATCGACGCGATCGGCCTTCGCGACGCGGTGTGGGGCGGCGTCTCGATGGGCGCCGCGCTGTCGCTGTGGATCGCGAGCCACGCGCCCGAGCGGGCGCGCGCGGTGATCTCGATCAGTGGTCCGCCCTTTGCGGCGCCCGAGGGCGACAAGCGCTGGTGGGCCGAGCACCGGCCGCTCGTCGAGGCGGGCCGCATCGACGAGTACCTGGACGCCAACGTGCGGCTGCGCATGGGCGATGACGCGCTCGCGCGCCTCCGCGCGAAGCCCGAGCGTCACGCGGAGCTGATCTCCGTGCTTCGCCGGCACTCGACGGCGTCGCTCCTCGCGCTGCTCGACGAGACGTACGCGCGCACGGACTGGATCGACGACTGCGCGCGCATCCGGTGCCCCGTGCAGGTGATCGCGGG
>JBGOTH010000232.1:0-5488 GCA_041476345.1 Methylomirabilia bacterium | reverse complement strand
TGTTCGACACACTCGCGGAAACCTTGAGCGAGCGGGGGCTGTTGCCGGCACCGCCGTCCGCGCTGCGCCGGGTCGGTCGCTGGACCGCCGCCATCGTCACGGTCACGTGGGCTCAGCTCGCCTGGAGCTTCGGAGCCTCCCGCGCGTCGTACGCGGCGGCCCTCACGACGGGCGTGGTGCTCTGGGGCCTCGCGAGCTGGCTTCCCCGGCATTGGCTGACCGCGTCGGGGCGGAGAGCGCGCAGGCAGCTCATCGGGCTCCGTCGATTCCTCACCCACGCGGAGCAGGAGAGCCTGGACCGGATGCCGCCCGACACGCTCGAAAAGCTCCTGCCCTGGGCCATCGCGCTGAGGGTCTCGGACGCGTGGATCAGCCGCTTCGCGGGGCGGGCCGTGGCGCCGAACGAGTGGTACTCGGCTGCGACGCCGATCGGCGTCGCTGAGCTGCCGGGCGAGATCAAACAGCTTCGCGCACTGCTGCGTCCTCATCGTCCCGGTGGTACCGTCGCGGGCGCGCATAGCCGCCGGTAACATCGCGCCGAATCGAGGAGGATATTTTCAATGTCTGCCTACGTCATCGCCAAGGTCACCGTAACCGATCCGAAGGAAATGGATGAATACCGGAAGCACGTGCCCGCGACGCTCGCGAAGTACGGCGGGCGATTCATCGTGCGCGGGGGCGCCCATCAGACCGTCGAGGGCGACTGGAAGCCGGACCGCCTAGTCGTCATCGAGTTCCCGACGATGGAGCAGGCGAAGCGCTGGTACGACTCCGAGGAGTACCGCGAACCCAAGGCGATGCGGCTTCGCGCGGGTCGCACGAACCTCGTGTTCGTCGAGGGCGTGTAAGATCGTCGGGAAGGCTGAACGTGGACGCTTTCGACGAGATGAAGCGCTTGAGACGTACGGGTCTACCGAGAGACTCGTCCGATCCGCAAGACTATCATCTCGATGACGAACGTATCGATGACGAGCCCGCGGAGATCCGCAGCGCGCGACGCTCACGCAAAATCAAGCTTCAAGAAGGCACGCGACGCTCAGCTGGAAATCCCGGGAGAGAAAAAATCTGGCAAGTCCCGCTCATCATCGACTCCAATACGTTTCGCGTCATCGTCCCGGAGCCAGTAGAACTTCGCTACCCACAAAGCATGGTGGTTGAGCCCGCGCGCTTGGAGGCCGGCTCTCATGAGGTGAGTCTGACTCTCTCAGCCGCTGTCGCGCATTCAGGCGCTGTGGTGGAGGGTACTGTACAGATCGTCGGAAGCAGAATTCTCGAGATACCGGTCCGGATCGTCGTGCCGATTGACCCTCGTCGTCACGAGGAGAGCCGCGCGGGACAGGCCGAAGAATCAGCTCAAGACGCTTCTCCGCGGACAACAACCCAAGTCGCCCGCACGGTTCGGCGGCGAAGCTGGATCCGGCGCCTCTTGGGTCTCTAAATGAGAAGACCCCTGGCAGCTAGGATGATCGTCTCTGGGCCATGTAGAAGGAGGATAGGTGGTGTCGAAAATTCGGGAGCAAACGTACCAAGCGCTCAACGCCCACGTCGAAGCAACAATCCTGCGGGTTGTTCACGATACCTCCACAGGAGCCATCGAGTTCTGGATCGGAAAAAGGAAGAATCGAGACTACCCACGCCTCGCCAAAATAGGGCCGAAGGATGCGGACGCGCTCATCGCATGGTTGGCACAGGTCCGACGCGTAGGCGGAGCAAGCGTATCCAAAATTGGACGTTGACGTGTCTTGCCACGGCGTTAGTCTCTCGCCACTGTGCCGCTACGTGAGTGGATCGATCTCCCATTCGTCAAGATCTGCACACAGCACGCGTCTGCGAATGCCGCAGCATTGTTGTCGTTCAAAGCAACAGAGATGCTCGCCAATGTCTTGCTCGACGAGGGGCGAGTGACGTTCGCCATCCACGGAATCGAGCAGCTCGCTTTGCTCGGGAGTGTCCTCTGGGCTTTCGTCAAGCTCGGCGTGCTACTGTGGCGGCATCGAGGCGGGCCGAACGAAAGGATGCTGAACGTTGTTGCGTGAGTGGATCCACATCTACCTCGAATACATCGGAGTCGGCGTCGTGGCCGCGGTATGGGCCACGCCCTTTGTGGTCGCTCAGAGTTTCGGCTGGACGCATTGGTCGCTCACCGCGATCCCGGTAATCGGAGCCTTTGTGACTTCGCTGCTTATCTGGCGTCCTTATCGTCGCGAGCCGACACCCACATCGAGATCGCTCGCTATTCCCTCGCTGAAGAGGACGGACCGATGACCGAAGGCACCCAGCTCATCCGCGGCCTCGAAGGTGTCGTCGCCGCCGAAACAAAGCTCTGCGATCTCGACGGCGCGAACGGCCGGCTTGCGTACGGCGGCTACGACATCGCCGACCTCGCGCGGCAGGCGACGTTCGAAGAGGTCTGCTACCTGCTCTGGCGCGGCGAGCTGCCGAGTCGCGGGCAGTACGACCAGCTGGTGATCTCGCTCGTCGCCGCGCGCGACATCCCGCGGGACCTGGTGGCGGCGTTCAAGACGATGCCGAAAGACACCGACCCGAACCGCCCGCTGCAGGCGGCGATCGCCATCCTCGGCATGCACGATCCCGACGCGAACGACAACTCGCCCGCCGCGAACCACCGCAAGGCCATCCGCCTCACCTCGCAGATCGCCACCGCCGTCTGCACGCACCATCGCGTGCGCACCGGGCAGGACCCCGTGCCGCCCGCGCCGGATCTCTCGCACGCCGCCAACTTTCTCTACATGCTGACGGGCAAGCGCGCGGGACCGGCGGCGGTGAAGGCGTTCGACGCGAGCCTCACGCTCTACGCCGAGCACGAGCTGAACGCGTCCACCTTCACCACGCGCGTGATCACGTCGACCAACTCCGACATGCACTCCGCGGTGGCGGGCGGGCACGGCGCTCTCAAGGGCCCGCTGCACGGCGGCGCGGGCGAAGCGGTGATGCGGACGCTGATGGAGATCGGTGAGGTGGCGAACGTGGACGCCTTCGCGCAGAAGGCGCTCGCCGAGAAGCGCCGGCTCATGGGCTTCGGTCACCGCGTCTACACGGCCGGTGATCCGCGCGCGGCGATCCTCAAGGGCATGGCGGAAGAGGCATGCCGCCAGTCCGGTCAGTTCAAGTGGTACGAGATGGCGGTGAAGCTGAACGAGCGCATCGGCACCGCCAAGAAGCTGATCCCGAACGTCGACTTCTACTCGGCGCCGCTCTTCTACTCGCTCGGGATTCCGGTGGACGTCTTCACGCCGGTCATCGCGGCGGGGCGCATCGCGGGGTGGACGGCCAACATCATCGAGCAGTGGGCCGACAACCGCTTGATCCGGCCGCGTGGCGACTACATCGGGCCGAAGCGCCGCGCGTTCACGCCGCTCGCCAGTCGGTGACCGTCTGATTTTGTAGACATTTTCAGGGGCGGCGGCGAGTGGTACGGTGCAACAGACGTGATGGCTGAAGGAACCCCGGACGTAACGCTCGGAACCCTGCACGACGACCTCACCATGGGCTTCGCGGATCTGCGCTCCGAGATGCGCGCCGGCTTCGCGGACCTGAAGACAACTTTGGTCGTCGGATTCAGCAGGCTGCCCACACGCGAGTCGAGCGAGGAGATGGTGCGCCTTCTACGGGAAGGCAATCGCCTCGAGGAGGAGCGGTTCACGCAACTCGACCTCCGCATCCGGGAGCAGCATCTGGAAACCCAGCAGTCGCTCCATGCGCTCATCGAAGGCCAGCAGAGCATGTCGGCCGCGGTCAAGGCGCTCATCGCCGCCCTGATGCGAGGCCGCAACAACGGCGAGCCCACCACCTAGATCCCGCCGCGCGCACGGATGCGGCGATCGTCGTAAGATCGCGGCATGGGACGGAGCCTGACTCGGAAGCTGATCGAGAGCCACCTCGTCGCCGGCAAGGCGGTCGCGGGCGAGGAGATCGGGCTCGGCACCGATCAGATCCTCCTCACCGACACCAACGGCATCCAGTCGTGGTTGCAGTTCGAGGCGATGGGGTTTCGGCGCGTCGTGCCGCCGCGCGTCGTCAGCTACATCGACCATCAGGTCTTCCAGGTCGACTCGCGCAACTCCGACGACCACCGCTACATGCAGACAGCGGCGCGCAAGTACGGCGCGATCTTCTCCAAGCCGGGCAACGGCATCTGTCACCAGGTGCACATGGAGACGTACTCGCGGCCGGGCGACATGCTCCTCGGCAGCGACAGCCACACGCCGCTCTGCGGCGCCGCGGGCATGCTCGCGATCGGCGCCGGCGGGCTCGACGTGGCGGTCGCGATGGGCGGCGGTCCGTACTTCCTGACGATGCCGGCCGTCGTGCGGGTGTGGCTCACCGGCACGCTCCAGCCGTGGGTCACCGCGAAGGACGCGATCCTGGAGCTGCTGCGCCGGTACTCGGTCCGCGGCGGCAACGGAAAGATCTTCGAATACGGCGGGCCGGGTGTTGCGAATCTCCTGGCCGCGCAGCGCATGACGATCGCCAACATGGGCTCCGAGCTGACGCTGACGACCAGCGTGTTCCCGAGCGACGAGATCACGCGCTCGTTCCTCACGCGGCTCGGACGCGCCGATGACTGGCGGCCGCAAGCGCCCGACGACGACGCGGAGTACGACGACCAGATCGAGCTCGATCTCAGCGCCATCACGCCGCTGATCGCGCTCCCCGGCTCGCCGGACAACGTCGTCCCGATCGAAGAAGTCGCGGGGACGGCGATCCAGCAGGTCACGGTCGGCTCGTGCACGAACGGCTCGTGGCACGACATGTCGCAGGTCGCCGGCGTGATGCGGGGCAAGCGGGTCCACCCGTCGATCTCGTTCGTCCTCTTCCCCGGCAGCCATCGCATCCTCGAGGCGATGGCGCACGACCGCCTGCTCGCGGACCTGATCACGGCCGGCGTGCTCATGTCGGAACCGAGCTGCGGCTCGTGCGCGGGCCTCGGGCACGTTCCCGCGTCCGGCACGAAGAGCCTGCGCGCGTTCAACCGCAACTTCTCCGGACGCAGCGGCGTGAAGGACGACCAGATCTATCTCTGCTCGTCGCTCGTCGCCGCGGCCTCCGCGATCACCGGCGTGATCACCGATCCCCGCACGCTCGGCGCCGAGCCGCCGGTGACGCTCCCGGAACGCTTCGCCGACTCGGACGTCGGCTTCGTCCCGCCCGACGGGCAGGGCGACGTCGTGCGCGGCCCCAACATCAAGCCGGTGCCGCTCGGCGAGCCCGTAGCGGAGTCGCTCGAGGGACCCGTGCTGCTGAAGCTCGGCGACAAAGTCTCGACCGACGACATTTCGCCGGCCGGCGCCGCCGTGCTCATGTACCGGTCGAACGTGCCGGCGATCTCGGAATACTGCTTCAAGTACGTCGACCCGGAGTTCGTCACGCGCGCGAAGGCGGCGGGCCGTAGCATCCTCGTCGGCGGTGAGATCTACGGCCAGGGCAGCTCACGTGAAGTCGCCGCGATCGGGCCGATGTTCCTCGG
>JBGOTH010000231.1:0-5510 GCA_041476345.1 Methylomirabilia bacterium | reverse complement strand
CGAGGCCGAGCGAGTGCGAGGCCGAAGGATTGCCGGCGCCCCCCTCGAGGAACGGGCGCATGACGGCGACGACCCGGGGGTCCACGGGCGAAAAACTGGCGTAGTCGAGGTAGGCGCGGGTGAGCCCGGCCGCCCCGCGGTCAGCGGATCTTTCGGAGGAGGAACCGGTAGACCGCGCCATCCCGGCCGATCTCGATGAGCTCGTGACCGGTCTTCGCCGACCAGCTCCGCATGTCCGCGTCGGATGCGGGATCGTCCGAAATCATCTCGAGGATCTGGCCGATCCGGAGGAGCTTCATCGCTTCACGAGTTTTGAGAATCGGCATGGGGCAAAACAGCCCCAGACAATCGATTTTCTGATCGACGAGCAGAGTCATACAACGTCGAATTCTGACATTGACACCCCTCAGCGGCAACTAGAATAATCGACAGCATGGGTTCACCGAACGCCGCCCCGAAAGTGTCGCAGATCGGCCGGCGCCTCAAGAAGAAGGTCCAGCTCGCCATCGTCCTGTCCGGTATCCTGCCGCTCCTGGTCCTCGCGTACGTCGTCCACGACTACGTCCTGCCCCAGTTGAGCCACGTGGGCGACTCCACGCGACTGTTCTCCCTCCAGGGGCTGATCGTCTGCACCATGCTCGCGATGATCGCGGGCGCCTGGGTGATCTGGGATCTGGGCCGCAGTGTCGCGCAAATGGCCGATGCCATGGGCGCCGACGCCACGGGGAACGCGCGGCTCGCCGGGATCGGCACCCGCACCGACGAGGTCGGCACCCTCATGCAGTCGTTCGCGAAAATGCTCGGCACTGTCGAGCAGCAGGCTACCGAGATCAACGCCTTCGCGTCCAAGCTCGACTCCGCCTACAAGGATCTGGAGGGCACCAACCTCCGGCTCAAGGAATACTCGTTCAAGGACGAGGTGACCGGCCTCTACAACCGGCGCTTCTTCACGATGCGGCTCGACGAGGAGCTCGCGCGTTACCGGCGCTTCAATCACCCGGCCTCCGTCGTGCTCCTCGACCTCGACGGCTTCAAGGCCGTCAACGACGACCTCGGCCACGCCGTGGGTGACGAGACGCTGCGCGACATCGCGCAAATCTTGCAGAAACACTCGCGCGGCATCAACGTCGTCTCGCGGTACGGCGGCGACGAGTTCGCGATCCTCCTCGTCGAGACCTCGAGGGGGGGCGCCCTGCTCTATGCCGACCGCATCCGCCAAGTCATCGGCAGCTTCCCCTTTTCCCACGGTAAACCCATCACGGCGAGCTTCGGCGTGGCCAGCGTGCCCGACGACGAAGCCGTGACCGTCGACGATCTCTTCCGCGCCGCCGACGAAGCGCTCTACGCCGCCAAGCGCGCGGGGAAGAACCAGGTGGCGGCCATCGATCATCCAGAGAAGGACAAGCCGTGGAGCTCTCCAGAAACATCCTGATCGTCGACGATGACTGGCAGGTCCGCGTGCTCCTGCACGAGATCTTTCTGTCCGCGGGGTACACGTGCCAGGTCGCGGGCGACGGCCGCGAAGGCCTCGACCTCTTCCGCGCGACGCTGCCTCCCCTCACCGTCACGGATCTCAAGATGCCGGTCATGGACGGGATCGCGCTGCTCCACGCCATTCGCGAGACCGATTCGTACGCCGCGGTCATCGTCCTCACCGGCGCCGCAGACGTGAAGACGGCCATCGAAAGCCTCAAGCTCGGCGCGCACGACTTCATCATGAAGCCGGTGAACGTCGACGAGCTTCTCATCGCCGCCGACCGCGCGCTGGAGCGGCGTCAGCTCCTTCTCGAGCGCCACGAGTACCAGGCCACGCTCGAGCGCCGGGTGGAGGAGGCGACGCGCAATCTCGAGCAGGCGTACACCCAGACGCTGGAAGCGCTCGGGGCCGCGCTCGACAGCCGCGACGTCGGGACGGAATCCCACTCGCGGCGCGTGCACGGTTACTCGCTGGCCCTCGCGCGCGAACACGGGGCGCCGGCCGAAGCGCTCACCGATCTCGCCCACGGCGTGCTCCTGCACGACATCGGCAAGATCGGCATCCCCGACGCGATCCTGCTCAAGCCGGGTCCGCTCACGCCCGACGAATGGACCGTGATGCGGACACACCCGGAGATCGGCAAGCGACTGATCGCAAAGATCCCGTTCCTGCACGGGGCGATCCCGGTCGTGTGGTGCCATCACGAGAAGTGGGACGGCAGCGGCTATCCGCGGGGTCTCAAGGGCGAGGACATTCCGCTCAACGCGCGGATCTTCTCGGTGGCGGACGCCTTCGACGCGATGACGTTCGACCGGCCGTACTCGACGGCCATTCCGTTCGCCCCGGCCATCGCGGAGATCAAGCGGTGCGCGGGCGCCCACTTCGATCCGCAGGTCGTGGAGTCGTTCCTGCGCGTTCCCCTGGCGCTCTTCGAGGAGATCCGCCGCAAGAGCGTCGAGTAGATCGGCGGTGAAGATCACGGCCGTCCGCGCGTCCTGGCTCCAGGCGCGCATTCCCCTCGATCGCGCGCACGTCAGCGACTTCGGCCGCAACGACTCCTTCAACACCTGCCTCGTCGAGATCAACACCGACACGGGCTTGACGGGCATCGGCGAAGCGAAGGTGGGCGTCGGCAACCTCGGCCACTACGCCGGCGTCGTCGAGCTGATCCGCCGCGAGCTCGGGCCGGCCGTGATCGGTCGCGATCCCGCCGACATCACCGCGATCTGGGACGCGCTCTACAGCGGCTCGCGCGCGCACTACGGTGCCCGCGAGGGCCGCCTCTTCCCGACCGTCGGCCGGCGCGGCATCACGGTCGCGGCGATGAGCGGGATCGACATCGCGCTGTGGGATCTCGCGGGCCGGGAGCTCGGCGTCCCCGTGTGGCGCCTGCTCGGAGGCAAGTACCGCGACCGCGTGCCCGCTTATGCGAGCGGAGGGTGGGCGCCGGTGGGCGGAATCGGCAAGCAGCTCGCGCAATACGTCGCGCGTGGCCATCGCGCCGTGAAGCTACGCGTGGGGCTCCAGGACCGGAGCGTCGACGACTCGGCGGCGCGCGTCCGCGAAGTCCGCGACACGCTCGGGCCCGAAATCAAAATCATGGTGGACGCGCACGGGACGTGGAGCGTACGCGACGCGCTGCGCTTCGCGCGCAAGGTCGAGACGTGCGACCTCGCGTGGTTCGAGGAGCCGGTGTCGGCTGACAACCTCGCGGGCCTGGCGGAAGTCAGGCGCGCGACCGACATCCCCATCGCCACCGGCGAGAACGAGCAGACGCGGTTCGGCTTCCGTGACCTGATCGCGGCGGGTGCCGTCGACATCCTCCAGCCGGATATCGCCATCGCCGGCGGGATCACGGAGTGCCAGCGAATCGCGGCCCTCGCCGCCGCCCACGAGCTCACGGTCGCGCCGCATCTCTGGGGCTCGGCGATTCTCTTCGCGGCCGGCCTTCACCTGTGCGTGGCCACGCCGTGCGCGACCGTGGTCGAGTTCACGCGCGGCGAAAATCCGCTGCTGCACGAGCTGGTCGAAGAGACGTTCGCGCTCGTGGACGGCCACGTACTCGCGCCCGAGCGCCCCGGCCTCGGCCTGACCCTCCGGCGCGACTTCGTGCGCGCGATCACCGTCGACTAGCCCGGATTATTCATGAGCGGGGCCGGGGACAGCGTCTGCTCCAGGTGCCGCACCTTTGCGAACGCCTCGCCGAGATCATCCTGGCTGATACCGCGCTCGGTCGAGCTGCGGAGCAGCGCCCACAGATTCTCGACCTCCACCTGCGCAGCGGCGACGTCTTCCGTGGCCAGCTTCTGGATCGACGGCCGCTGCGCGTCGACGAGCCCGTCCAGCGCGCGCACGAGCGCGGCACGAGTCTCACCAAGCCGCTCTTCGTCGATGCCGCCAAGCCGCAGCGCGCGGAAGAGCGGCTCCAGCGCATCCTCGAACTTCTTCGCCTCGACGCGGCGCAGCCCTACCTTGGTGTAGCCCCACCAGAGCCGGCGCTCGAATTCCTCGCGGCGTTCATCCTCGACGGAGCCGCTCGGCAGCGCCGCCGACAGGCGCTCGGCACGCTCGAGGGCGGCAAGCGCTTCCCCGTCCTTACCATCCTGGACGCTGCGGATGGCCTGCGCGGTCAGCTGGCCGATCTCCGCACTCGACGCGGCGATCAGCTGTTCGCGCAGGCGCTCGCGCCAGGCCGCGGGCATTGCCTCGTCGGCGAGCGCCTCGAGAACGAGCTCGCGTGCCTGATCGTCGCCGTCCCCGGACACGACGCGCGCCACCAGCCGCTCGCACGCCGGCGAGAGCGCTTCGCGCACCGCCGCGCTCGCGCTCTCCAGTCCTTCGTCGCCGGGCACCACGTCGAGCGCGTCCTCGAGCGCGACCACGCACGCGCGCAGCTCGCGCACGTGCGCCGCCGCCTCGTCGCCTTCCGCCGTCGCTTCCGCGCCGACGATCGGATCCACCACGCTTCGTACGAGGGTGATGAGATGGCGCACGTACGTCGGCCGCACCCGCGGTTCGGCCCCGCGCACCGCCGCACGGAAGGCGGCGCGCGCGCCGGCGCGATCGTCCAGCTCTTGCTTGGACAGCCCGACGAGATCGGACAGGGCGGCCGCTTCGTCGTGGCGCTCCGATACCGACGCCATGCGCGCGTTCACTTCGAGCGCGGCCGAGCCGAGCGACACGACCTCCGCGAACCGGCCCTCCCGGTACATCGCGAGACAGGTGTCGATCGGAAGCACGGACGGCTTACTCTCACGGCGCGTGGCGGACTCGTCGGCGGCGACCGGCTCGGCAGCCAGCACGGGCGCGGCAGGCTCGACGGGCGTCACGACAGCGTGGGCCCGCTCAGCGGGCGCCGGGGGCACGCTGACGGACGCCGCAATCGTCGGCGGGCGCTCTACGACAGCTGGTGAGGGCGCTTCCGCGCTACGCCAGTCGCTACTGCGTGGCGCGCGGCCGGACCGAGGCGTGGGCGTGGGACGCCGCGGTGGCGTCGGTACCGCGACCGGTTCGGGTACGTTGGCGGCGAGCGGCGCCTCGACGGCCGCGCGTACCGGCAGCGCGGCCTCGACCACCGGGGCGGCTTCGACGACCGGCTCGATGCGCTCGACGGGAGCCGGCGGCGACGGCCTCTGACGTGGAGCGCTCTCGCGTGGGGCGCGGAACGCTTCCGACGGCGCCACCCCCGCTTCACGCGTTGGCGGCGTGAGCCGCGCGCGGCGCGTGGGGCGACGAGAGGTCGTAGGCCACACCAGCTCCATCACCCCGAGGACGAGCAGGCCCGACGCCGTCAGCGTTGCCAGGAGGATGAGCGCCTCTTCGGTCAACATGTCTCCATTGGAACCGGTGGGCACCCGCAGCACCAAAACAAATGGGGAGCGACCTGGACGTCGCCGCGCTGCGTTATGATGAGTGCGGAGGGCTCACAATGCGACGAGTCGCGGTGATCGGAGTGGGCGTCACGAAGTTCGGCAAGCACGAACGGACGTCCGGGGAGCTCTTCGCCGAGGCCGCCGTCGACGCGCTCGCCGAT
>JBGOTH010000230.1:0-5519 GCA_041476345.1 Methylomirabilia bacterium | reverse complement strand
GGGCCCACTCACGTGAAGATCGGCTTCGACGAGCTCGAGTACGGCTTCGCCTACCGCCGCGTCCTCGAGGGGCAGGCGGAGGACAGCGAGCTGTGGACGGTCGGACGGACATGCCTCTGGCCGAACTGCCTGTTCACCGGCGCGCACTTCGAATGGCGCGTCCCCGTCGACGACGACAACATGCTGAGCGTCGGCTGGTTCTTCGATCGGGTGCCGAACGAGATGGAGCCGTTCGAGCAGAACCGCATCCCGTACTGGTATGGACCGATCAAGGATCCGGCGACCGGGCGCTGGATCACGTCGCACGTGATGAATCAGGACTTCGTGGCGTGGGTGGGGCAGGGGACGATCGCCGACCGCACGCAGGAGCACCTGGCCGAGAGCGATCGCGGCGTCGCCATGATGCGCCGGAAGCTCCTCGAGCAGGCGGAGGTCATCGCGCGCGGCGGTGAGCCGATGGCGGTCATTCGCGACGCCGAGCTGAACCGCTGCGTGCGGTTGCCGATCATCGACCGCGCGCGCTACGTGAAGGGCGTGCCGCGGGCGCAGATGAACTCCAGCGAGATCCAGCGCACGCCGGGCCCCGTTCTTCCCGAAGGCTTCGTGTTCCAGGCGGGTCAGCCGGAGGAAGTGCGCGACGCGTTCCGGAAGGCGATGGGGCTCTAGCCGCCCAGCAACGTGTCGGCCGAGAAGCCAGCGGCCCGAGCCAGGTCGCCGCCGCCGATCTTTTTGCCGTCCTCGAATTTGGCCTTCAGCACTTCGACCCGGCCGCCCTGAGCGGTGATCTTGAAGCTCTGCGCGGTGATGTCCGTCACGCCGCCGATCTTTCCGGGCACGTCGGCGAAGCGGCGAAAAAGAATCTTGCGGGCGTCGAAAATCTGGAGCGTTTTACCGTTGAAGGTGGTCCAGGCTCCCGGCGCGGGATTGCATCCGCGAATCAGGTTGTAGACGTGATCGACGGGCTTGGCCCAGTCGATCTTGGCTTCGGCCGTGCGGCACCAGCCCTCGTAGCTCGCCTGCGATTCATCCTGCGCCGTCTCCCGGTGCTTGCCCGCGACCACCAGGTCAGCGGCTTCCAGCATCGCCTGCACGCCCATCGGAAACAGGCGGTCGAAGTACACCGAGCCCAGCGTGTCGTCCGGGCCGATGGGTGTCGTCTTCTGCAAGACCACCGAGCCTTCGTCGAGCCCGTCCGTGGGACGGAAGATGGTGAGCCCGGTTTCCGTGTCGCCCTTGATGATCGGCCAGTTGATGGAGCTGGGGCCGCGATACTTCGGCAGCAGCGACGGATGATATTGAATGGTGCCGTGCTTCGGGATGCTCACGAACTCCTGCGGCGCGAATTGCAGCACGAAGGCCATGATCCCGATGTCGGCGCCGGCGTCCTTCATGGCCTGCGTCGCTGCCGGATCCCGGAGCGATTTGAACCGATGGACCTTCAGACCCTTCGCCTGGGCCGCTGCCCCCAGCGCATCCGGCCGGGCGCCTTCCTTGTCAGGCGCGCAGAACACGGCCGCGACCTCATCGCCGCGATTCAGGAATGCGTCGAGGACGGTCTTGCCGAAGTCCTGCTGGCCGATGATCGCGATCTTCATGCTCAGGCGCGCCCGCCGTTCGGGCCTGGCCGGCCGTTGTCTCGCGCGCCCAGCTTCCGGTCCATCCGTTCGAGACTCCGGGCGCTGTTTTCGAGGATCCGCGTGTTGTGCGCCAAGATCTGTGTGTTGTGCTCGAGGATCCGTGTGTGCCGGTTCAACGTCTTGACGATGGCGAGGCCGACAGTGTGGATCCGCTTGAACATTCCGAGGATGACCGCATCACGCCGAGCCGCATCCGCGCGGAACTCTCCGAACATGCGTTCGAAGCGCTCGTCAGAGCGACGCCGATCGTCGCGCATCTCGACGCGGAGGTCGCGAAGCTCTTCGAGAACCGCCCGCGTGCCGGGATCGAACCCGCGTCCGTTGTTTGCCACACACTCACCGTAGCCTCACGCCCTGCGGTGGTCAACGCCCACTTCCAGATACAGCGCTAGATCACGCCGTCGCGCTTGAGCGCGGCGAGCTCCTCGCCGCTGAGGCCGAGCGCCTTCCCGTAGATCTCGGCGTTGTGCTCGCCGAGCAGCGGCGCGCGCACGATGTCGGTCGGGGAATCGGACAGGCGCACCGGATTGCCCGGCATCGGGAACGTGCCGCGCGTCGGATGCTCCAGCTCGACGATGAAGCCGCGCTGCTTGAGATGCTCGTCGCTGATCACCTCGGCGGAGTCGAGCACGGCGCCGCACGGCACGCCGGCGCCCGCGAGGATCTTCATCGCCTCGTGCTTCGTGTGCTTCTCCGTCCACGCTTCGACCATGGCGTCGATCTCGGTGACGAACTTCACGCGGTCACGCCGGTCGGCGTAGCGCGGATCGTCGCCCAGCTCCGGCCGCCCACATGTGGCGGCCAGCGTCTTCCACATCTCGGCGGTCGCGCAGTGGATGAACACGTAGTCGTTCGGGCCGAACGGACGGCACCGGTAGATGTTCGACGGCGCGGCGACGGCCGAGCGGTTGCCTTGTCGAGGCGCGGGCTTGCCGTTCACGTAGGTCTCGCGCAGGTGGATGCGGAGCAGGTTGACGACCGAGTCCTGCTGCGCGACCTCCAGGAGCTGGCCGACGCCGGTGGTGTGGCGCTGGACGATCGCGGCGAGGATGCCGATCGCCGCGTGCAGGCCCGCGCCCGTGTCGGCGAGCCCGCCGATCGCCTTGGTCGGCGGACCGTCCGGCGAGCCGGTCATGCTCATCGCGCCGGCCATCGCCTGCGCGATCCACTCGAAGCTCTTGTACTCGGCGTAGGGCCCGGTGCTCCCGAACCCCTTCACCGAGGCGAGGATCAGTCGTGGGTTGAGCGCGTGCAAGACGTCCCATCCGAGCCCGAGCCGGTCGAGCGCACCGGGCCCGAGGTTCTCGACGACGACGTCCGCGGTCTTCGCCATCTCGCGAAACATTTCGACCCCGCGCGCGGACTTCAGATTCAGGGTGACGCCCTTCTTGTTCGAGTTCAGCAGGATGAAGAACCACGAGTCCTCGCCGCGCTTGTCGGACAGCGCGGTGCGGCCCTGCTCGCCCGCGGGCGTCTCGATCTTGATGACGTCGGCGCCGAGCCATCCGAGCATCTGCGTGCAGCTCGGCCCTGCTTCGTACTGCGTGAGATCGAGCACGCGAATCCCGTCGAGCGCCTTCATGTTGTTCTCTTACGTCGTATATGCGGAGAAACGAACCGTGGTCGCGCGCGCCTGATCGTCGGTGATCACGTTGACGACCGCCGGCTTGCCGGACGCGAACGCGCGCTCGAGCGCCGGGCGGATCTGATCCGGCTTCTCCACGAACTCGCCGTGCGCGCCCAGCTCCATCGCCATCCGGTCGTAGCGCGTGTGGCCGAGGGTGCGGCCCGGCTTCGGCAACGGGAGCTGCCATCCCGTGTTCGCCGTCCACCCGCCGTTGTTCGAGATCACGACCACGGTGTTGATACGGTGGCGCACCGCCGTGTCGATCTCCATCGCGTTGATGCCGAACGACCCGTCGCCGTGCAGGACGAGCACCTGCGTGTCCGGCTTCGCCACCTTCGCGCCGTTGCCGAACGGCAGGCCGGTGCCCATCGTCCCGAAGGCGCCCGAGTTGAGGCGATGGCCGGGGACGTAGGTCGGAATCGACTGGCGGCCGAAGTTCAGGATCTCCTGGCCGTCCACGACGAGGATCGCGTCGCGCTTCAGGAAGTCGCGCACTTCCTTGCAGAGGCGCAGCGGATGGATCGGCGTGTTGTCCGTCGACATCGCCTTCTCGCTGTCCGCGTTCTTCTCCGCGTCGATCACGCGCAGCTTGCCCGTCCACGCGTTGTACTGCTTCGGGTCGATCTTGCCTTTTGCTTCTTCCACGAGCTGCTCGAGGACCGCGCGCGCGTCGCCGACGATCGGCACTTCGACTTCACGGTTCCAGCCGAGCTGCGCGCCGTTGATGTCCACGTGGATGACCTTCAGGTCGGCCGCGAAGCGCGGCGGCGCGCCGAACTGCACGACCCAGTTGAATCGGGTGCCGACGGCGATGATGACGTCCGCGTCCTTGAACGCGGTGCTGCGAGCGTTCAGGAAGCAGAGCTGGTGGTCTTCCGGCACGGTACCGCGCGAGATCGGCGTCGTGTAGAAGGGGATGCCCGTCGCGTCGACGAAGGCCCGGAACGCTTTCGCGCCGTCCGACCACCACACGCCGCTGCCGCCGAGGATCACCGGGCGCTGCGCCTTCTTGAGGAGCGCGATCGCTTCCTTCACCGCGCCTTCGTCGCCGCGAGGCCGCGGGAGCGTCGTCCACGCCTTCGGATAGACGACGCGCGATTCGTCGACCTTCTCGCCGAGGATGTCGCCGGGGAGGTCGAGGTACACGGGCCCGACGCGTCCCGTCGTCGCCTGGCGAAACGCCGTCGCGACGATTTCGGGGATGCGGCGCGCGTCGTAGATGCGCTCCGCCCACTTCGTGACGGGCTTGAAGACCGCGAGCTGATCGATCTCCTGGAACGCTTCCATGCCGAACGACACGCGCGGGCTCGCGCCGCCGATGGCGACGAGCGGCGAGGCATTCGCGAACGCGTCGGCCACGCCCGTCAGGAGATTCGTCGCGCCGGGGCCTGAGGCGCCCATGCACACGCCCGGCTTCCGCATCACCCGGCCCCACGCCTCCGCGGCGAGCGCGGCGGCCTGCTCGTGACGCGTGTCGATGGCGCGGATGCCGAGCTTGATGCACGTGGCCTCGGTCTCCAGCATCGGGCCGCCCATGATGTAGAACATGGTGTCGACGCCCTGAGACTTGAGGGACTGCGCCAGGATCTCCGAACCGACGACCGTGCCCATACCAACGCTCCTCCGGTGGTCTCAGTGCCCGGACTCTAACACGGTTGGCGCTTGACTCCGGCTCCGCAGGCGCGCGATCTTACGTCTGGACTCTGACAGGAGGAGCTCATGGCTGAAGTTGACGGCGCAACCCTGGTGGCGAGAAGCCTCAAGAAACAGGGCGTGCAGTTCATGTTCGGGATCGTCGGGTTTCCGGTGCAGCCGATCGCGGCGGCCGCGCAGAAGGAAGGCATCACCTACGTCGGCATGCGCAACGAGCAGTCCGCCTCGTATGCCGCGCAGGCCGTCGGCTACCTGACCGGGCGTCCGGGCGCGTGCCTCGTCGTGTCGGGCCCCGGCGTCGTCCACGCCCTCGCGGGCCTCGCCAACGCGCAGCAGAATGGCTGGCCGATGATTCTCATCGGCGGCGCGTCGGAGTCGTGGCGCAACGGCATGGGCGCGTTCCAGGAAGAGCGCCAGGTGCTGATCGCGACGCCGGTCTGCAAGTTCGCGCACGCGATCGAGCACGTTCACCGCATTCCGTTCTATGTCGAGATGGCGGTCAGGAACGCGATCTACGGCCGGCCCGGCGCGAGCTATCTCGACATGCCGGACGACATCATCACCGGGAAGGTCGACGAGGCGCAGGTCCTCGAGGCCGCACG
>JBGOTH010000229.1:0-5535 GCA_041476345.1 Methylomirabilia bacterium | reverse complement strand
GGCACGGCCTTGCCCCACGCGTCCAGCACTTTCGGGATGTCGCCGGGCGCGTACGTGTAGATCCGCATCTCGTAGAAGTTCCCGGTGCCGAAATTGCGGCTGCCGAGCGGCTGCATGAACGGCGCGGGGATCATGATGTCGGCCTGTTGCTCCACGATCAGGTCGCGCCCGCCGGGCAGCGCGCTGAGCGCGGCGTCGTTCGCCATCGCTTCCCGCACCGCGGTGCGATGCTGGAGGCTCTCGTAAGGCCACGCGTGGATGACCTGGTTGAGCGGGCCGAAATCCGTGTGCCAGAAGGCGCCCAGGCTCGAGTGCTTTTCACGGAGCGGCTTTCGCTTCGCGAAGCGTTCTTCGAATTCCGCCACGGTCCCGGGTCGTAGCGTGTACGTCCGGACTTCGTAGATCATGCGCTCCTCCTCTTTTTCGTCACGTCGTCCGATAGAAGCGAGCCGCGTTGTCCCACAGGAGCTTCCGTTGTGTATCACCCTCGAGGGACCATGCCAAGATGTTGTCGACGGAATTCGGGAATTGGCACTCGGAGTGCGGGTAGTCGGAGCCGTACATCAACACGTCGTCACCGAACACACCGGTGACGTAGTTGAACAGGCCTTCGCCTTCGTGCCGCTCGATGGTGCAGAAGAACCGGCCGCTGGTGATGTACTCGCTCGGCGCGTGCTTGAGGGGGGCGGTGCCGCCGACGTAGATCGCCTGCTCGTCCATGCGCTTGGCCCAGAACGGCAGCCAGCCGAAGCCGCACTCGAGGATGCCCATGCGCAAGTGCTCATAGCGATCGAGAATGCCCGCGCCGATGAACGCGGCCATGAAGCGCATGCCGCCCCACGGATGCGAGGCGAGACGACCGAGAAAGATGTTGTCCCAGAGATCCTGATAGCCGGGGAAGTACGGCGGATTCCAGGTGTTGCTGTGGTGCACGATCGGCAGGTCGTAGTCCTGCGCCGCCTTCCAGATCGGCTCCAGATCGGGATGATCGATCGGGATGTCCTTGCCGAACACCGGCAGCACCGCCGCGGCCCACGGTGATTTCCCCCACCGCTGGATCTCGCGAACGGCCTCCTCGACGGCCCGCGTGGAGGCGACGATCGCCGTCCTCAGCCGCGCGGGAAACGGTCCGCAGAAATCCGCCGCGTGTCGGTGGTAGGCGCGGATCAATCCGACTTCGAGGTCGACGTCCGGGAGACCGACGACGCTGACCCAGAGGGTCGGCACCATGAAATGCGCGTCCACGCCCTCGTCGTCCATGTCCTTGACGCGGTTCTCGGCCTGATCGTCCTGCGTGCCGACGCGCGGCAGCTTCGTGCCCATCCACTGCGTGCCGCGGCCGGTGAACGAGTCGTGCGGGCCGGCCTCACCGAGGACGCGCCGATAAAACTTCGTGGCGATGCGGTACTGATCGGTGTCGGGCGTGCCGCCCATCATCGTGCCGCTGGCGACGCGATACGGCACCAGCTCCGCGAGCCGGGGACGAAAGCTCGGATCCACGTACCGGTCCAGCACGTCCGCGGCCGGATTGACGTGCGTGTCGGCGTCCCACGCGCGCAACCCGGCCCTCATGATCGAGGCACCCAGACGATCGACGAGACTTCGCCGAACTCGCGCCACAGCTTGCGCCACGAGTCGCCGCTGTCGTCACTCCGGTAGAGGCCCACGTCGGTCCCGGCGTACACGACGCCCGGCCGCCACGCATCCTCCAGCACGGCCTTGACGATGGCGTCGGAGTGCATCCCCTGGCGCACGCTGGCCCGCGTCCAAGTCTCGCCGTCGTCGGCACTCATCATGACGCCCTGGCCGATCGTGCCCACCAGGATGTTTCCCTTGTCATTTGACCGCTTCGCGGTCAAGTCCATGGTCGCCATGCGCCTCCTCCTGCCGAACGTGCCTGCCGGTCCTGTGGCTCGGGACTATACGCTCGTCGGCGCGCCGGCGCCCCGGCTGCGTTACAGTGCAGACCAGTCGCGCTCACCATCGCCGGGAGGGACGTCATGACAGGCACCGCGAAACATCTCACGCACCAGTCGAGCATCAGCCGACGCGCATTCGTTCGCGGCGCCGCAGGTCTCGCGGGCATCCTGGCCAGCGGCCGCGTCCCGGCCTTTGCGGCGGCGCGCGAGGTCAGCCTGCTCACGGCCGTGAACTACGCGCCCACGTCGGACGCAAAGCTCAAGGAGCTCGCCGCGCGGTACACGAAGCTCACCGGCGTCACCGTGCGCGTCGACCACATCCAGAGCGTGCAGATGCCCGGCAAGCTCGCCTCGGAGATCATGTCGAAAGCGGGTCACGACATCATCAGCCTCGAGATGCACTACCCCTGGCTCTACCAGCCGGGGCTCGCGGACGTCAGCGACATCGCCAACGACCTCGCGAAAAAGCACGGTGAGTGGTATCCGCTCCTGAAAGACCATGCCTCCGTAAAGGGCCAGTGGCTCGGCGTGCCGTTGCTCTTCGTCTCGTTCCCCGGCAGCCATCGCATCGATCTCTTCGAGAAGGTCGGCGAGAGGCCGCCCGACACGTGGGAAGACCTGCTGCGGGCGGGGCGCAAGCTCAAGAAGCTCGGGCACCCCGTCGGTTTCGCGATCAGCCAGGTGACGGACTCGGTCTCCACGCTCTACTCGATACTCTGGGGGTACGGCGCGAAGGACGTGGCGGCGGACGGCAAGACGATCACGATCAACTCGAAGGAGACGGAAGCCGCCGTCGACTACGTCAAAACCCTCTATACGGACGCGATGGAGCCGGACGTGCTGTCGTGGGACAACGCGTCGAACAACCAGTACCTGAATTCCGGCAAGGGCGCGTGGATCCACAACCCGATCAGCCACTACGTCGTCGCGAAGGAAAAGAAGATGCCCGTCGCCGAGCAGACGGGCTTCCATCCGACCCCGGCCGGGCCGGCCGGGCGCCACACCGTGGGCGTGCCGCGCAGCCTCGGGATCTGGAAGTTCAGCAAGAACCTGGAGCCCGCGCGGGAGTTCCTGAAATGGTTCTTCGAGCCCGCGCAGTACCACGAGTGGGTCCTGTCCGGCGACAACTACAACCACCCCGTGTGGCGCGACATGGAGAACCACGCGGTCTGGAATCTCGACCCGAAGTACAAGGTGCTGAAGTCGATGCTGGGATACTCGCACCTCTACGGCTGGCCGGCGCCGCCCGACGAGCGGATGCAGATGATCACGAACAGCTACATCATTCCCAACATGTTCGCGAAGGTCGTCACCAACGCATCCAGCGCGAAGGACGCGATCCGCTGGGCGGAGACGGAGATCAAGAGGGTCCTCACCGCTTCTTGAGGCGGACCTCTTCGAGAGGCGCCGACCACGGGTACGGGTTGATGAGCATCAGCGCGGGCTCCTCGACGCGCGGCCCGATCGCGCTCGGCCAGATGTAGTCGAAGATCGGGCCGTAGCGCACGCGCTCGTACACGAGCTGCTGGATCTTGTGGAGCATCGCCTCGCGCTTCTTGTGGTCGGTCTCCGCCGCCTGCTGCTTGAAGAGCGCGTCGATGTCGGGATACCCGCCATAGGCGTACGCGCCGTTGCTCGGGATCACCTCCGACATGCGCGAGGCGGCGTTGCCGTAGAGGGCGGTCGAACAGACGCACACGCCCTTGGCCTTCTTCGAGGCGATCAGCGAAAGATACGCCGCCCGCTCCATCGTCCGCATGCGGATGCGGATTCCCGCCGCCTGGAAGTAGTTGACGATCGCTTCCCCCAGCGAAAAATACGGCGGGAGCTGGTGCAGCTCGCCCGCGTCGAAGCCGTTGGGATAGCCGGCTTCCGCGAGGAGCTGTTTCGCCTTCGCGGGATCGTACGGGTACGGCTCGAGCGGGAGCGCGAACTCGAACGTGCGCGGGACGTGATTGCCCGCCGGGCGCGACGCCCCCAGCGTCTCCGC
Organism: Methylomirabilia bacterium; assembly: GCA_041476345.1. GTDB lineage: Bacteria > Methylomirabilota > Methylomirabilia > Rokubacteriales > CSP1-6 > VGLJ01. The sequence goes on along the minus strand of JBGOTH010000229.1, from coordinate 1,626 downwards.
CTCGCTCAGCGCCTTGCGATCGATGGCGTAGTTCGCGGCCAGCCGGACCCGCCGATCGTGCCAGGGCGACTTCGGGTCCCACTGGTCGAGGAAATCCAGATAGAACGTCGCGATGCCCCCGGAGAACACGAGCCTGAGATTGGGGTCGCGCTTGACCTCCTGGGCCTGGGGGACGTCGAGGAGATAGGCGACGTCGACCTCGCCGCGCTTGAGCATGGCCACGCGCGTGGTGGATTCGGGTACGCTCTTGAAAACGAGGCGCTTCACCGAGGGCATCTTGCGCCAATAGCTTTCGTTCGCTTCCATGACCAGCTCGATGCCCGGCGTGTGGCTGACGAACTTGTAGGGCCCGAGGCCGACGGGCGCCCGCTTGAACCCGTCGTCACCCACCTTCTCGATGTACTTCTTCGGCACGATCCAGCCCGCGCCGGAGACGATCGTGCCGTAGAACGTCATGAAGTCGGGCCACGGCTCGTGCAGCACGAACCGCACGCGCGTTGGGCTGACGATCTGCACGTCGCGCACTTTGTCGTGCAGCGTCTTCGAGCCCTTGGCGCGGTAGAAGCTGAACTTCACGTCGTCCGCGGTGAACGGATCTCCGTTGTGGAACTTCAGGCCCTCGCGCAGCTTGAACTCGTACGTGCGCTGATCCGGGCTGACCGTCCACGACTCCGCCAGGCTCGGGCTCATGAGGTTGCCCGGCATCGGCTTCACGAGCGCGTCGTGCAGCGCGTAGAGCACCCAGAAGGGCGTGAGCTGCCCCGTCACTTCACCGGGGTCGAACCAGACCGGCGAGAGCGTGACGTAGAGCGCCCATCGCATCTCGCCTTCGGGCTTGCTTTGCGCCGCCGCGACGTCGACCGACACGCCGAGCAGAAGGGCCGCGATCAGGAAGAGCGTTGCCGTTTTTCGCATGACGCGAATGGTAGCACCGCGCAATGACCGTTCACCGCACTGTGAAAAGGTCGGCGCAGGCCGGGAGGACGGAGCCCGAGCCCGCCGTGTGGGCCGGGCGGGTCACGCCGACATCCGCAGCCGCCTCGGCGAGGACGGGAGGCGCGACGCGCCCGGCCCACACGGCGGGCTCGGGCTCCGCCCTCCCGGCCTGCGCCCTCCTTATTCCTCGCCCAGCGGCAGTGCCTCGACCCGGTCCGGGCTCCCGCGCGCGCGCTCGTTCTCCTCGGTCCGCACGCGGCGCATGAGCGGAATCAACGGGAGCACGGCGAGGAAGACCAGCGCGATCAACCAGAAGTCGTCGACGTACGCCATGAGCTGCGCCTGCTCCGTCGTGGTGCGATACAGCATGGCCATGGCGCGGCGACCGGCCGTGAACGGGTCCGATCCCTGCGCGGCGAAGTGTGCGGTCAGGTCCTTGAGTCGCTGCGCCGTGTCGGGATCCCACACGTTGACGTGTCCAACGAGCGTGGACTGGTGTTCCTGGCTGCGCCGTACGAGGAACATGGTCGCCAGCGCCACCCCGACGCTCCCTCCCACGTTGCGCACGACGTTGTACGCCGCGGTGGCGTTGCCGAGGCGCCCCATGCGAATCGTGGCGAGCGTGAGCACCTGGAGGGGCGGGAAGATGAAGCCCGAGGAGAAGCCCTGGAGGAAGCGCGGCCACGCGAG
>JBGOTH010000228.1:0-5543 GCA_041476345.1 Methylomirabilia bacterium | reverse complement strand
TGGAGAGGAACACGATGCGCTGGTGATCGCGCTCCGGATCGAGCCGGCGGATCTCGTCGAGGACAGGCACTAGCCTGGATTATTCATGAGCGGGACCGGGAGTGTGCCGTCTCCTGTCCTCGCCGAGGTGAGGGCGGTGGGCCGGGGTGGACAGCCGACATCCGCAGCCGCCTCGGCGAGGACAGGAGGCCGTCTACCCCGGCCCACCGCCCTCACCTCAACTGCGGATGTCGTCGGCACACTTCCGGCCCCGCTCATGAACAATCCAAGCTAGAGCAGGAAGTCCGAGATCGCCGCCACGAACTCCTTCGGGCGATCGAGCGTCACGTGATGATAGGAGCCCGGCACTTCGACGAAGCGCACGTTCGGGATCGCGTTCCGCATCGACGTCGCCATCTCCGGGTTGAGGACCGGACTCAGCTCTGCGCGGACGAGCAACGTGGGCGCCGTGATGCGTGACAGGTGTGCCCACATGTCATGCGGGCGGCGCGACCCGTTCGCGGCCGGGTCGAAGCGGTAGCTCCAACCCCCCTCGCGCTCCACGATCCCGGCCCGGGCGACGTGCGCGAGGAGCGCCGGGTCGGCCACGGTATCCCGCGGAAGCAGACGGAACGACGCCACCGCAGACTCAGGCGATGGGTGACGCCGCGGCGTCCGGAGTGCCCGTGCACCACGCTCGTGCATCACGCCGAGGCGCTCGGGCGGGATCGACGGGCGCGAATCCGCGATGACCAGCCGGTCGACGCGCGCTGGATGCCACGCCGAGAGCGCCATGGCGTTGGCGCCGCCCATCGAATGCCCGACCACGGTCATGCGCGGCCAGCCGAGGCCATCCATGACCCCGACGAGGTCGGAGACGAAGTCCTCCGTCGCATAGGCCGGCGGCGTCGACCACTCGCTCGAGCCATGGCCGCGCTGGTCGAGCGAAATGATGTGATACCGGCCGACGAACGGGGCCACCACGCCGTCGAACCAGTGGCTGTGCGCTGCGCCTCCATGCAGGAAGCACAGGCCGGGGGCGCCCGGCGCCGCCCATTCGAGCATGTGGAGCGAGAGCCCATTGACGGTCACGCGACGGCTTGACGCGGTGGTGCAGGCGAATTGCAATGAATCCATCGGATCGGGATTGTAGCGTGCAATAAATTTTTCTTGGCGTACTTTGCGCCATTCACTTACTGTCGAGCATGACGATGCACGACGCGCTTGCTCGCCTGAGTGTCTACCGCCGCCTCATCAGTGTCGTCGTCATCGCCGCCCTCGCCGTGATCGCCGGCTACGTCGCGCTCGTCTCCCGCGCTCCGCGAGCACTCGCCCGGCAGGCGCCGCCGGTCGCGACCGCGATGGCGGCAACGCCGGCCGAGGCCCCCACGCCGCCCGTCGTCGTCGCGCCGGCACCGGCTCCAGCCTGGCCCGAGCGTGTGACCGGTCGCGTCGTGGACGCCCAGAAGCAGTCCCTCGCGGGCGCGTCGATCGTCGCCGACGGCAAGGAGATCCGCACCGAGGCCGACGGGACGTTCACGCTCGCCAGACCGAACGGCGCGGTGATCGTGAAGCTGCCCGGCTTCGAAAAGGTCACGCTCGCGCCGTCGAAGGATCCGCTCGAGGTCGTGCTCAAGCCGATGGTGATCAAGGCCGCCTACCTCACCTACTACGGCGTCATGGACCGGTCCATCCGCACGCGCGTGCTCGAGCTCGTCACGAAGACCGAGCTCAACGCGGTCGTGATCGACGTGAAAGGCGACCGCGGATGGATCCTCTACAAGACCGAGGTCCCGCAGGCGATCGCCGTCGGGGCCCAAGGCCCGGCCGTGTGGAAGGACTTCGACAACTTCCTGGCGGAGCTGAAGTCACGCGGTGTGTACACGATCGCGCGTATCGTCACCTTCAAGGACAACATCCTCGCGAGTGCGCGCCACGACCTCGCCATCATGGACACGCGCACGGGCAAGCCCTGGATCGACAACGAGAAGCTGGCGTGGGTGGACCCGTTCCGCGAGGACGTGTGGGCTTACAACATCGCCATCGGCCGGGAAGCCGTCCGCAAGGGCTTCGACGAAGTGCAGTTCGACTACGTGCGCTTCCCCACGGACGGCAAGCTCTCCGCGGCGAAGTACGCGAAGCCCAACAACCGCGAGACGCGGCTGCCCGCCGTCGCCGGGTTCCTGTCCCGGGCGCGCGACGAGCTCGGCGCCATGGGCGCGTTCGTGGCGGCGGACGTCTTCGGCTACACCGCCTTCAACGAGAACGACACCGACATCGGCCAGCGGGTCGAGGAGATGACGCCGCACCTCGACTACGTCTGCCCGATGGTCTATCCCTCGGGCTACCACAAAGGCATCCCGGGCTATCGCAACCCCGTCGAGCATCCGTACCAGGTGGTCCACGAGACCGTGCGCCTCATCAGGAAGCGCGCGACCAACACCGTGGTACGCGTGCGGCCGTGGCTACAGGACTTCAAGGACTACGCGTTCGACAGGCGCATCTTCGGCGTGGCGGAGATCAAGGCGCAGATGAAGGGCGCCGACGACGCCGGCGCCGCGGGGTGGATGCTCTGGAATCCGAAGAACGACTACACCGCCGCCGCGCTTCGCGGGAAGGGCACGATCGCCGCCAAGTGATGCGGGCGACGCTCGTCAGCGCGTTCTTCGCCCTGGCCGCTCCTCTGCTGCTCGCCTCCCCCGCCTTCGCGCAGGCGCTGCCGCCCAACGAGCTCGGGCGCGTCATGGTCCTCGAATACCATAAGATCGACTACCCCGAAGACCGCTGGACGCGCACGCCGGAGAACTTCCGGCGCGATCTCGAGACGTTCTACGCACGCGGGTACCGTCTGCAGAGTCTCAATAGGCTGATCGACGGCAAGATCACCGTACCCGCGGGCACGACGCCGATCGTCCTGACGTTCGACGACTCGTCGCCCGGCCAGTTCCGCTACGTGGAGAAGAACGGCGCGCTCGAGATCGATCCGAAGTCTGCGATCGGCATTCTCGAGGCGTTCATCAAGGCGAAGCCGGACTTCGGCCGCGCCGCGACGTTTTTCGTGTTGCCCGGCGCCGATCCGCCGAACCGCCTCTTCAACCAGGCGGAGCACGCGGGCAAGAAGCTGCAGTTCCTCGCGAGCCAGGGTTACGAGATCGGCAACCACACGCTCTGGCACGCCAATCTCGGCAAGTATGACGAAGCGACCGTCCGCAGCCAGGTCGCCGAGGCGCAGGTGTGGATCCAGCGCCACGTGCCCGACTACCACACGCGCACGCTCGCGCTCCCGCACGGCGTCTATCCGAAGAACCTCGCGTGGGTCCAAGTGGGCACCGCGAAAGGTACGAGCTACCGGACCGACGGCATCCTGATGGTCGCAGGGGGCGCCGCGCCGTCACCCTTCGGCCGGACGTTCAACCCGTTGCGCATTCCGCGGATCCAGGCCCTGGAGCAGGGCGTAAAGGAATGGCTGATGCATTTCGAGAAGAACCCCGGAGACCGTTTCGTCAGCGACGGCGACCCGTCGACGGTGACGATCCCCTCCGGGATGCGCAACACGCTGAAGTCCAACCTCCCGAAGGACCTGAAGGTCGTCGAGCGCTGAGCTCGCTTCGCTCCCGACTTGCGTCCGATCAAACGGGGCAGACGTGCGTGGCGTAGGGCAATGCGAAGCGGGCCCGATTCCAAATTTGGGAATTGGTCGAGCGATCCTCACGCCCGGAGCGGGCCGTGGAGAACGGTCCAGATGCGAGGCGACGACGAAGTCCCGACTGAGGCGTAGGCCGCCTACGCCGCAGGGAGGGACTGAGGAGGCAACGAAGCAGATGGGCCGTTCTCCGCGGTCCGCGGAGGGCTACCTATAAATGAGGTATGACGCCCGACGCTTCAGGAAGGCGTTGCGGTCTGCGTCGCTCCAGGCGATGAGTCGCGCGAGCGGCTCGCCGCGCAGGAACGCCCACATGGTGGCGCGATTCACGAGGAGGTGCTGGACGTTCTCGGCTTTCCACTGGATGCGATAGCGCTCGCGGAGCGCGCGCGCGACCGCGAGCGCCACCGTCACGGGGCGGATCGCGTCGCGATCGGTGACGATCAACCGCACGCCACCGCACGCCACGCGCGCGTACTGATCGCCCGCCGGCGTGAACCGCGCCGGCTCGAAGCGCACGCCGGGCAGCCGAAGACGATTCAGGTTCTCGGCGAGTGCCAGAGGCTCGATCCACGGTGCGCCGATGATCTCGAACGGCGCGTCGGTGCCACGGCCGACCGACAGGTTGGTCGCCTCCAGGAGCCCGATCCCCGAGTAGAGCAGCGCCTGCGTGACCGAGCGAATGTTCGGTGACGGATTGACCCAGGCCAGCCCGGTCTCGTCGAACCAGCGATTGCGATCCCAGCCCTCGAGCGGCACGACGGTAAGCCTGACGGGAATCTGCCGCTCGGCCGCCGCCATCCGGGCGAATTCGCCGATGGTCATGCCCGTCCGCACGGGGATCGGATGCGGTCCCGTGAACGACTCGAGGTCGGCATCCAGCACCGGTCCTTCGACGACCCGTCCGGTGATCGGATTGGGCCGATCGAGGACGACGACGGGGAGATCGAGCTTCGCCGCCTCCTCCATCACGTAGAGGAGCGTGCTGAGGTAGGTGTAGTAGCGCGCGCCGACATCCTGCACGTCGAAGACGAGCACGCTGAGCCCGCGGAGCATCGCGCCCGAGGGCCGCCGCGTCGGCCCGTACAGGCTCCAGATCGGACGCCCCGTCGCGCTGTCGCGCCCGTTCGGAACGTCGGCGTCGACCAGCCCCTGAATGCCGTGCTCGGGCGAGAAGATCGCCTCGAGCTGCACGCCCGGCGCCTGGGCGATGAGATCGATGCCGCGCCGCCCCTGCGCGTCGACGCCCGTCTGGTTGGTGATGAGCCCGACGGAATGCCCGCGCAGCATCGCGAAGTCCTGCGCGACGAGCACGTCGAGACCCGAGCGTACGCGCGTCGGGGCCGCGGGCGCGGGTGCCGGCGCTTCGTCGGACGGCAGGTCGGCGGCCGGGGTCGGCGCCGCCGGCAGGGCGGCCAGCATCGGCCGGAAGAGCGCCGCGGCCGCGGCCGCCGTCACCCGCACGCGCAAGTCGCGAATGGCCGCGGCGCTGCCGCCGCTCGGGTGCACGCGGTTGGTGAGCAGGATCACGTAGGCGCGGCTCGAGGGATCGATCCATACGGACGTGCCGGTGAAGCCGGTATGCCCGACCGAGCCTGGCGGGAAGAACGGTGCGGCAATCGTCGCGAACCCGGACGTCATGTCCCAGCCGAGCGCGCGCGTCCCCCGCCCTTCGCGCGAGCGCGTCCACATCGCGTGAACGGTCGACGCTTTCAGGACGCGATGGCCGGCGAGCACACCGCCCGCGAGCAGCATTCGACAGATGCGCGAAAGATCCGACGCGGTCGAGAATATCCCCGCGTGGCCCGCCACGCCGCCGAGCGCCCGCGCACGCGGATCGTGGACCTGGCCCTGCAGCAGACGACCGTTGTGAAACTCCGTCGGAGCCACGCGCGTCTGCTGCGTGGCGGGCGGATTGAAC